>CACZGM010000042.1 GCA_902780695.1 uncultured Ruminococcus sp.
CTGATTTGTTTTTCTCACACATAGGGGTGTGGTTCAATGGTAGAATAGGGGTCTCCAAAACCTTTGACGTGGGTTCAATTCCTACCACCCCTGCCAGGCGCGGAGTGCGCTTACAATCCCGTCTCGGGTATTCCGAGGCGGGTATTTTTATGCATCCATGTATGGAGTATGGAGCGTTTTTTCTATTCACCGTCATACAAAAGAATCTATAACGACAATTTATGTTATTTTTAATGTAAAAGCAACAGTTATCCGAGACAATGTTGTTTTAACAACAAATGATATTATATCTGATTATTGCATTATTCTTAAAATAGGTGTATTATGAAGTTAAGGAAAGGGAAATGATTTAATCCCATAGCATAAATAAACAATTTTACTTACAGGAGGATAAAACTATGAAAACTACATCTGTTACAAGAAAAATCACAGCTTTAATAGCAGCAGCCATAATGATGGGAACAGTCAGTGTTTGCGCATCGGCTGAAGATAAGTTGATCCTGCCCCCTGATAATGAATCGGAAAGAAATGAAAGTGTGATCTTTGAACAACATGAAATAAGCAATATTCCTCGCGGAGGAAAAATAGTTTAAGAAAATAAGTACAGCGTTGATATATGCAATATATATTCATAAAAAATTACGCCCTGCCACCGGCAGGGCGTAAATGCTTATATACACAAAAATCAACAAAAACAGGATCATATCAATCTTATCCTGTCATGTCACGATCGGGCTGCTGCTCAAACGCGGAAAGGCACGCGAAAGCCACCGCTGCGCCTGTGAGTTGTCCGGTTGGCTCCATAGACGGTATGCGCTTATCGAGATCTCCGTTTATGTACCATGCGGCAATGTCACCGCCGTCACTTAACCGCAGTGTTGCTATATCGTCAAAGGAAGCAGGGGTACATTTCTTTTTGGTGAAGAACAGGAAGCGCTTGTCGGTAAGTACCGTAAACTCCTTGCCCTTTGAAAAAATGCCCAGATCGCAGTATGCTATGATGTGTTCATCAGCAGTGAGTTCGGCGTTGATACGTCCTCTGACGGCATTTATGAGGGCGGTGTTTTTATCTTCGGAAGCTATATTGTCGCCGTTGATAAGGCTTTTCAGAATATGCTCTCTGATCTTTTCGGCGGTTCCGAGCTCATTCATACAGTATATTATTGTATCTATACATCTGCCGATCTGTTTTTTCTGTCTTGCATCGGCAAAATCGCGCTCTATGCAGAATATTTCCTCGTCTAAGCTGTTTCTTTTCTTTGCTATTTTTTCCTTATCCTCGGCTTCGACCTCAAATTTCGAGCCGCAGAACGGGCATTCAAGAATGGTTTTCGATCTCGACAGCTCAAGTCCGCCGCCGCAGTTGGGACATTTTCTGCTTACCATAGAAGTGTTCCTTTCTGTTAATGTATTATGACAGTAATTGTAATATCCGATATAATATATTATAAAACATATAATAAGAAAAGTCAAGAATTTATAAAGGAAAGTACGATGTTTGAGCGCGGCGGCAAATCCTATGAGCTGTATGCCTATATCGACCGGAAAGCCGGAGAGAACGCCTGCGAGGTCGCACAGGGACAGTTAAGTGAAGGACTGTATGACTCCCGCAAGACAACATACGGCAGCAAGACCGTTTATTTCAGCAAAATACTCGGGGACGGGAATTACACTTGGAAAGAGAACGGGAATTACTACTGGCTGAGGGTCTATGACTGCGACGGGTACAGCAAAGCCGATCTGAAATACTGCAATATAACGGCATATCCGCTGACCGGGACGGAAGAGACAGCAGAAACGGGATGGAAAACCATAGACGGGAAACAATATTACTTTGACGAAAACGGAAACAAGGTCACAAAAGCGACAACGATAGACGGCGTGCTGTACAAATTCGGCGATGACGGCATTTGCAGCGGGAAATATTCGGGCTGGGCAAGGACAAAGACCGGTAGGTATTACTACAAAAACGGCGTGAAACTGAAAAGCTGCTGGATAAAGTCGGGCGGCAAAAAGACTTACTATATGCTGAAAAGCGGAAAAATGGCGACCGGTACTGTAACGATTGGCGGCAGGGAATACACCTTTGACAAGAAAGGCAGGCTTGTTTCTTAACGGTATTATACCCTCTGTGTTTATGCGCGGAGGGTATTTTTGCTGCCGCCGCTGTGCTATTTTTTTTAAAAGTCTTTACAAAACGGATATTATGTGATATAATAAATACCACAAGCAGGAAGATAAAAATTATTGTAAATATTGCCGAACAAAGTCTACGTAACACGTTTGATCTGTTGCAGACGGTAAAGTGTCTATTTTGACGAAATATTGTTTGCCTAAAGAATTATGTGAGGTGATTCATATATGGACAGCAAGAGAGAACAGACATACAATATATTGTTTGCGCGAATGATAGATTCGATGACAGATCTTAACGATTTCGACCGTGAGGAATTTATATGGCTGCTTTATGAGATCTGCCGGTTCTTTGATCTGTCCAAAGGCGTTACCGAATTCTATGACAGCCTTAGCGCCGAAAAGGACGGACGCGGCGAGATAATGATAGATTATGACGACGGGAGAGGCGAAGGAAAGATCGCCGTTTTCCGCAGGACGGTAACTCCCTCAAAGACCGTTATAAAGAGCACGCTGTACAAATCCGCCGATTCGGAAAATCTTACCGACGACGAATACCGCAAGCTCGATCTTATGCTGAAAGCGATGCTCAGCTTTATAAGCAGGAACAGATTGCAGTCGGTAGTCGAAAAGCTCGCGTTCTATGACGAATTCGGCTATCCGAATATCAACTATTTCTCGCGCGAGCTCGAAATGATGAACGAGAAGGGCGAATTGCACGGGCATACCGTGATACAGTTCAATCTTCGCCATTTTGCGCTTATAAACAAAGAAGTCGGCAGAGCTGCCGGCGATATCATCATCAGAAACTATCTTAATGCCATAAAAGAGCGCATGGGCGGTACCGGTCTTATATGCCGTGTGGGCGGAGACAATTTCGCCGCGGTAATGAAAAACGAATGTCTTGAAAACGTCCTGCGTATACTTGCGGGTTTCCCTGTGAGCTATACTCCCGACGGCGATAAAAGCATCTTCATATCGGCTTCCGTGGGGATATTCACTATTCCCGACGACTATGTGTTTGAGAGACCGGGCGATATACTCAACAAGGTATACATTGCCGCGCAGGACGCCAGATATGAATTCAAGGGTCCGGTCATCTATTACAACGAAAGCATCATTTTTGAGAAGGAAAGACAGAGCAATGTCCGCAGATATTTCGCGGACGCGCTCAAAAACAACGAGTTCAAATCGTTCTATCAGCCCAAGGTCGATATTTTGACCGGAAAGATAGTCGGCGCGGAGGCGCTCTGCCGCTGGATGATAGGCGAAAAGACCGTCCTGCCCTCCGATTTTATACCGATACTCGAACAGAACACCGATATCTGCACGCTCGATTTCTATATGCTCGACCGTGTCTGCAAGGACATAAGACGGTGGCTCGATCAGGGAAGGAATATCGTGAGAGTGTCCGTGAACCTGTCGCGAAAGCACCTGTTCGATTTTGACCCTACGGAACACCTGCTGAAGATAATAGACGAAAACAGGGTACCTCACAGATACATTGAGTTCGAGCTTACCGAGACTATGACCGATGTGAAGTTCGGCGACCTTAAGCGCATCACAAGCACCCTGCGCGACAAGGATATATCCGTTGCGGTGGACGATTTCGGCATCGGATATTCGTCGCTCAACCTTATCCGTGAGATACCATGGGACGTGCTGAAGATCGACCGCGCGTTCGTGCCGACGGAAGAAAACTACGGCGTTACGGAGCTTATGTTCAGGTACGTTGTGGCAATGGCACAGGCTATGGGGCTTGAGTGCATAGCCGAGGGCGTTGAAACGGAAAAGCAGCTTGAGATACTTATGGATAACAACTGCCGCATAGCACAGGGATTTTTCTTTGACAAGCCCTTGTCGGTCGATGAATTTGAAGCAAAGCTGAACGGATTTACCTATAAGGTGCCGGGCTTTATCGCAATGTAGACCGCTTACCTCCGTACTTCGGTACGGAGGTCCTTTGTTTTCTGCGGTATTATCCGGAAGCGGACAAAGAGCTCGTTTTCAGAAAAAAGCGAATTCCGTGAAAAGTTGAAAAAATCTATTGAAATCTGACTTAAAAAGTGCTATAATAAGTTGTTATATTACAGGAAACAGAGAGAATAAAGAAAGGACATCAAAAATGCATATTTTTGACGCTCACGTTCACATTTATCCGGACAAGATCGCGGAAAAAGCGTCACAGCACGTCGGGGAATTCTATAATATCACGATGAATTTCGACGGTAAGATCGGTACAATGGTAGAGAAATGGAGAAAACACGGCGTAGAACGCTGTCTCGTTCATTCGGTAGCCACGACTCATGACCAGGTGCCGAAGATAAACGACTTCATAAAAGCAAGCGTTGACGCGAGCGACGGTATGTTCGTCGGCTTCTGCACTCTTCATCCGTCAATGTCCGCGAAAGAGGTAGAGGACGAGATAGAGCGTATTATCGGAATGGGTCTGAAAGGTGTGAAGCTGCACCCCGACTGCCAGAAATTTCAGATAGACGAGCCGGCGGCAATGCAGATGTACGAAGTAATAGACGGCAGAGTGCCGATACTTTTTCACACCGGCGACAAGCGGTATGATTATTCAAATCCCGACAGAATGAGAGCGGCGGCAAAGCGCTTCCCGAGACAGAAGATGATAGGGGCGCACCTCGGCGGTTACTCCGTTTGGGAGAAGGCTGTCCCGGTTCTCGCGGATCTTGATAATATGTGGTTCGATGAGAGCAGCTCCCTCGCTTTCATCACTCCGGAGCAGGCGAAGGAATACATAAACGCCTACGGTGCGGACAGAGTATTTTTCGGCACCGATTACCCGATGTGGGACATTGGTGACGAGCTTGAACGCTTCGACCGCATAGACCTGACCGACAGCCAGCGCGAAAAGATACTCTGGACAAATATTAATAAATTTTTAGGATTATTATAGAAGAGGTAAACGATCATGAAATGGACAGGACTTAACGAGTTAAGAGAAAGCTATCTTGAATTCTTCGAGAGCAAGGGTCATCTGCGCATGGCTTCCGCGCCGCTGGTGCCGCAGGGAGACAACTCCGTGCTGCTTATAAACGCTGGTATGACACCGCTCAAGAAATTTTTCCAGGGTGTGGAGACTCCCCCGAGAAAGAGAGTCACCACCTGCCAGAAGTGCATAAGAACTCCCGATATCGAGAATGTCGGCAAGACCGCGCGTCACGGCACTTACTTCGAGATGCTCGGAAACTTCTCCTTCGGTGACTATTTCAAGCATGAAGCTACCGCGTGGGCGTGGGAATACCTCACAAAGGTGCTCGAAATACCGCCGGAGAAATTGTGGGTGACTATCTACGAGGAAGACGATGAAGCAGGCGAGATCTGGGCAAACGAGATCGGCGTTCCGCGTGACCGCATAGTAAAGCTCGGAAAGAAGGATAATTTCTGGGAACACGGCAGCGGACCCTGCGGACCCTGCTCCGAGATACATTTCGACCGCGGCGAGAAGTACGGACCCTTTGAGAGCTTCGAGCAGGCAGGCGACTGCGACCGTATCATCGAGATATGGAACCTCGTTTTCACGCAGTTCGACAACGACGGCCACAACAACTACACACAGCTCAAGAACAAGAATATAGATACCGGTATGGGACTTGAACGTCTCGCTTGCGTAATGCAGGGCGTTGACAATATGTTCGAGGTCGATACTATCCAGAACATCATCAAGCGCATCTGTACAGTCACCGGCAAGACCTACGGCGCAAGCCACAGCGACGACGTTTCTATCCGCGTTATCACTGACCATGCACGCGCCACAACATTCATGGTAGGCGACGGTGTGCGTCCGTCCAATGAGGGACGCGGATATGTTCTGCGCAGACTTCTCCGCCGCGCGGCAAGACACGGCAGACTTCTCGGTGTGACAAAGCCTTTCCTCACAGAGATCGTTGATCAGGTCATCGAGGAAAACAAGAACGCATATCCGGAGCTTCTCGAAAAGCGTGAATATATAATGAAGGTCATTGCTACCGAGGAGGAGAGCTTCAACAAGACGGTGGAAAAGGGTTCGCAGCTCCTCACCGACCTTATCGGAAAGCTCGGAACAAACGGCGTACTCAGCGGTGACGACGCTTTCAGACTGCACGACACCTACGGTTTCCCGCTCGATCTCACAAAGGAGATACTTGCGGAAAAAGGCCTGTCCCTTGACGAAGAGCGTTTCAAGGAGCTCATGATAAAGCAGAAGCAGACTGCCCGCGCAAATCAGGCGTTCAAGGGCGGCTGGGACGAGGCTTCCATGAACGCGGTATCCGGTCTTAAGACCGAATTTGTGGGATATACAACACTCACTGCCGATACAAAGATAACCGCGATAGTCAAGGACGGCGCGGCTGTTGAAGAATGCGGCGAGGGCGACGAGGTCATTGTCGTTATCGAAAAGACTCCGTTCTATGCGGAAATGGGCGGTCAGGTAGGCGATACAGGCGTTATCACCGCCGGAGACAGCGTTCTCACGGTAGTTGACACCAAGAAGGCTGCGGGCGGTCAGTTCGTATGCTACTGCGATGTTACGAGCGGCGGTTTCCGCACAGGTGATGCCGTTACCGCGCAGGTAGATGAGGAAAGAAGAAACGCTATCAGGCGCAACCACACCTCTGTGCATCTGCTTCAGGCGGCGCTGCGCAAGGTGCTCGGTGACCATGTTCATCAGGCGGGTTCTTATGTTGACGAGAAGATAGGAAGATTTGACTTCTCGCATTTCAGCGCAATGACTCCTGCGGAGATAGCCGAGACCGAGAGAATAGTAAACGAGGAAATACTCAAGGGTATAGATGTTATCACCGAGGAGCTTCCTATCGAGGAGGCGCGCAAGAAGGGTGCAATGGCGCTGTTCGGCGAGAAGTACGGTGACGTTGTCCGCGTTGTAAGCACAGCGGACAGCTTCTCAACGGAATTCTGCGGCGGTACGCACGCAGACAACACATCGAAGATAGGTCTGTTCAAGATACTCTCCGAGTCGTCGGTAGCGGCGGGTGTGCGCCGTATAGAATCCACAACCGGATTCGGCGTGCTTGAAGCGCTCGATAATGCGAAAAAGACGATAGCGACAGCTGCGGATATACTCAAGGTACCGAATCCGAACGCGCTTGTACAGCGCTGTGAGGCGATCACTGCCGAGCTTTCCGACGCAAAGAAGGAGATAGACAAGCTCACGCGCCAGCTTTCCGCAAATGCTATGGGCGACATCACCGCGAATGCGGAAGAGATAAACGGTATCAAGGTATTCTCCGCCGTTCTCGAAGGCACTGTCGGTGATAATCTCCGCAAAGCCGGCGACGATATCAAGTCGAAGTATGACAGCTTTATCGCTGTACTTGCCGGACATTCCGACGGGAAGGGCAACTTCCTCTGTATCTGCAGCAAGGAAGCGATAGAAAAGGGCGCAAATGCCGGAAATATCGTTAAGCAGATCGCGGCTGTCGCAGGCGGTAAGGGCGGCGGAAAGCCCGACAGCGCTATGGCCGGTATCGCGGATATCTCCAAGATATCCGAAGCCCTCGCTGCTCTCCCGGAGATAGTATCGAAGATGATGTGAGTGCGGAGACCCGCACACGCCGGAAAAGGCTATAGCTGCGGGTAGATGAAGATCCCGGAATTATATTTACAGACCGCTGAGTGTACAGACGCCCAGCGGTCTTTATATATTTATCTTTTGTAATACTATTCCGGACAAACAGAGAAGTTCCCCCGCTTCAGGCGAGGGGAACTCTGTTTTTTATATGTGGTATTAATGCTTCCGTTATGCGCTCAATCCAGCTCGAACGCGCCGGTATAGAGCTTGTAATATCTGCCCTTCTGGGCGATGAGCTTTTCGTGGTTGCCGCGCTCGATTATGCGGCCCTGCTCAAGCACCATGATAACATCGGAGTTCTTGACTGTGGAAAGGCGGTGCGCAATAACGAATACTGTTCTGCCTTTCATAAGGCTGTCCATACCCTTCTGTACGATCTCCTCGGTACGTGTGTCTATGCTGGACGTTGCCTCGTCGAGTATCATTACCGGCGGATCGGCTATCGCTGCACGGGCTATTGCGATCAGCTGACGCTGACCCTGTGAGAGCTGCGCTCCGTTCTCGGTGAGCATTGTGTCATATCCCTGCGGCAGACGGCGTATGAAGTCGTCCGCGTTTGCAAGTCTCGCCGCCGCGTAGATCTCCTCGTCCGTGGCATCGAGCTTTCCGTAGCGGATATTCTCTCTTACGGTGCCGGTAAACAGGTTCGTGTTCTGGAGTACCATACCGAGCGAGCGGCGCAGGTCGGCTTTCTTTATCTTGTTGATATTTATGCCGTCATAGCGTATCTTTCCGTCCGCGATATCGTAAAAGCGGTTAATCAGGTTTGTTATTGTGGTTTTGCCCGCGCCTGTGGAGCCTACGAATGCAATCTTCTGACCCGGTTCCGCATACAGCGTCACGTCATGCAGGACTATCTTGTTCTCGACATAGCCGAAATCTACCTGATTCATCGTGACTTCGCCCTTGAGCGGTGTGTAGGTCACTCCACCGGTGCCGTGCGGGTGCTTCCACGCCCACATTCCCGTGTGTTCGTTCGTCTCGGTGATCTCACCGTTCTCGTTCGTTTTTGCGTTAACGAGAGTTACATATCCGTCGTCGGTCTCCGGCTCCTCGTCTATGAGCTCGAATATGCGTTTTGCACCGGCAAGCGCCATTATGATGAAGTTGAACTGCTGTACTATCTGGTTGATCGGCATTGTGAAGCTGCGCGAGAGCTGTAAAAACGAAGCTATTCCGCCTATCTTCAGACCGCCGACACCGTTTATTGCAAGCAGACCGCCGAGTACGGCGATGAGCGCATACTGCAGATGTCCGAGGTTGTTGTTTATCGGTCCAAGAATGTTGGCGAAGGAGTTTGCCTCGCGCGCGTTTGTGTAAAGCTCATCGTTGAGCTCGTCAAATGCTTCCTTTGAAGGCTGCTCGTGGTTGAATACCTTTACGACCTTCTGACCGTTTATCATTTCCTCGATATAGCCGTTTACTTCCGCGATAGAGTTCTGCTGTGCCACGAAGTATTTTCCGCTTTTGGACGCTATCTTTCCGGTTATCAGCATCATTACAAAAAGCGAAATGATGACAAATCCCGTCAGCGGCAGGCTGAGTATACACATGGCAACGAACACGGACACTATCGTGATAAGCGATGAGAACGCCTGCGGTATGCTCTGTGACAGCATCTGACGCAGAGTGTCGATATCATTTGTGTAGTGGCTCATTATATCGCCGTGTGTATTGCGGTCAAAATAGCTTATCGGGAGCGACTGCATTTTCGTGAACATCTCGTCGCGTATTGATTTCTGCACTCCCTGCGATATCGTGACCATTATGCGCTGCTGCAGGAACGCGCATATTATGCCCACGATGTAGATTACCGCCATTCTTGCTATGACCCAGAGAAGCGGGACGAAATCATCGCTCACTATAGTGCCGCCCGCCATTTTCTTTTCGAGCAGGGGTGTGATATGTCCGTCAATGAGTTCCTGAAGGAACATTGACGCGGCGACTCCGGCAAGCGCACTTATTATGATGCACACAAACACGAAGAAAAATCTCAGCTTGTAGCTTTTGAACACATATCCGAGCAGTCTTTTCAGCGTTTGCGGGTCGAGCTTCGCGCCGCTTCCCACGGCTCTCGGTCCGCCGGGACCTTTGCTTTTTATCATCATCGACTGTCCGCCCACGGGCTTTCTTCTTCTCGCCGGCATTACTCATCACTTCCTTTCTGCTGTGATTCAAATACCTCACGATAGATGCTGCTGGTTTTCATAAGCTCATCGTGCGTGCCGAAATTGACGACCTTTCCGCCGTCAAGCACAAGTATCTTGTCCGAATCCATTACAGAGGTGATACGCTGCGCGATTATGAGCTTTGTGGTATCGGGTATCTTTTCTCTGAACGCTTTTCGGATATTCGCGTCGGTAGCGGTATCGACAGCGCTTGTCGAATCGTCGAGGATCAGTATCTTCGGCTTTTTCATCAGCGCTCTTGCAATACAGAGTCTCTGCTTCTGTCCGCCGGATACGTTGGAGCCGTCCTGCTCTATGTAGGTGTCGTACTTTTCCGGGAAGTCCTGAATGAAGCTGTCCGCCTGCGCCAGCTTGCAGGCTTCGATCATTTCCTCGTCAGTTGCGTCGAGCTTGCCCCATTGCAGGTTGTCCTTGATAGTTCCGGAGAAAAGCGTGTTCTTCTGGAGCACCATTGCCACAGAATCACGCAGAGTTTCGAGATCGTACTCTCTTACGTCCCTGCCGCCGACAAGTATGCTGCCCTTGCTGACATCATACAGTCTCGGAATGAGCTGCACGAGCGTGGATTTTGACGAGCCGGTTCCACCGATAATGCCTATCGTTTCTCCGGAGTTTATCTTTATGTTGATATCCGACAGTGCGTAATTCCCGCTGCCTTTCTTGTATTCAAACGATACATTCCTGAATTCGATCGAGCCGTCCTTAACATTGTCGGAGGCGTTTTCGGGGGAGGACAGGTCGCTCTCCTCGTCAAGCACTTCGCAGATACGCTCTGCGGAAGCTCTCGACATTGTTACCATGACGAATATCATCGACAGCATCATCAGATTCATGAGTATCTGCATAGCGTAGGTGGTCATGCTCATAAGCTCGCCGGTGGTGAGTGAACCGTCAACGACGATAAGATTAGCACCTATCCACGCGAGCAGCAGCATACCGCCGTATGCGCAGAACATCATCAGCGGGTTGTTGAATGCAAGAACTTTTTCCGCGAATGTGAAGTCCTTGTAGATATCTCCGGAAATGTTGCTGAACTTCTTTATCTCGTAGTCTTCTCTTACGAAAGCCTTTACGACGCGCATACCGCTGACGTTTTCCTGAACGACGTTGTTGAGCGTGTCGTACCGCTTGAATACGCGCTCGAACACGGGGTGAACGGTCTTCATTATAAGGATGAGCCCTATGCCGAGGATCGGTATTGCACCAAGGAACACGAGTGAGAGCTCAGCATTTATGATAAACGACATCACCAGCGAGAATATCAGCATAATGGGGGCTCTTACCGCGATACGGAGTATGATCTGATATGCGTCCTGCACACGGGTAACGTCGCTCGTGAGTCTTGTTACGAGGCTTGCGGTGGAGAATTTGTCTATGTTTGAGAACGAATAGTTCTGTATGCGGTAGAACATATCCTTGCGCAGGTTGCGGGCAAAGCCCATAGCCGCTTTTGCTCCGGTTTTTGCACCGGCAAATCCGGCGAAAAGAGACACGATGCAGCACACAGCGAGTGCTCCGCCCATGATCAGTATGTAAGTCATATCACCCTCGCCGTTGTTGCCGTTTATGCCGTTATCGACGAGCATAGCCATAAGCAGCGGTATGATGACTTCCATTATGACTTCGCCTACCATAAACACAGGCGTCATCAATGATACGGTCTTGAATTCTCTTACGCTTTTCAGCAGTTTCTTTATCATATTTTCGCATCATTCCTTTCTTTGCATACACTATAGAGTTTATCAAAAATAGGTAAATTTGTCAATGATTTTCACATACAATTCATCGAAATGTTTGTCTGCAGTATGCGGTGCGGGAAATATTTCAACAATAAAAAGACGGCTGTGTGCTATGACATTCAGCCGTCTTTCTGTTAATTCATTATAAGGGATCGTCGGTGAAGCCGACACCGCAATCCTGCATTGATCAGGTGTTGTCTTCTACCCACTTTGCTGCCATGAGCGGAGAGATCGTCACATCAAGCTCGCCCTTTTCGGAGTCGAACATCACATCTCCGACGGAATTGGAATTTCCGCCGAGGATATCGTTCGAGTACTGTGAACGATATGAGATATGGCAGAAGAGGAATTCCGGCGGTATAACATCTACCTTCTGCATCTCTTCAAGCCACTTTATCGGTGACATTCCGCCTATGCTTACATTCGTGATGAGCCAGCCGCCCGATGTCGCTGCATCGTTTGCGCAGATATAAAGCGAGAATCTGAATAACTTTTCGCTGTCCTCGGTAAGTATCTCGACTTCGAAATCCTTAAGTCCGAAGCTGTTGACTGCGCGGGACTCAAATCCGCATACAGGACAGCAGCCGCCGTAACCGAACAGCTTTCCGTTGATGTCCTTGGCGAAGTAGTTGCGGTAGTTCTTGCTCTCCGCGAACTTCGCCGCAGCCTTGCTCTGCTCACGCAGATACGCGAATTCGTCCTTCGTGATAGCGGGCAGGGGCTTGAGATAGAACGGTATCTGATCCGCGATCACCCTGTTGGGCTCCTGCGCCGTCAGATAGTGCTTGCTCAGAAGCTGCTCGTTCTTTCCGGTGATAACATACTCGGCAACGTCTGCAAAGTCCGGCTTTGTGTAGTCCGAACGCAGCGCGATGTACTTCTTTGCCGCCTCACGCATATCCTGCGTGATCTCTTCTCCTATCTCGACAATCTTGATGATCTTGTCTTCGTCGCCTACAACAGCGATCCTGTCGGTCTTGAGGTCGCAGACGAAGAGTTTTGCAACACGTTCGTTTATCGCTGTCGCGGGGAGATCCTCGGTCTGGAACATCTTCGCGAGAAGCTCGGGATCGAAGGAATAACGGCTCTTGCTGTGCTCGAAGTCGAACTTCTTGCCGTTGAGCATTCCGCACTTTATAAGCGTTCCGATATCGCCGATTATTTCAAGCATATCCGCGTTGCTGATGTTCGGCGGGATCATGAACTGCTTGTTGTACGCGCAGAAACGGTAGCGCTTGTTGATATCGAGCTGGAGCGTTACCTTGCCGCCCTGCTCCTTGATCTCCTTCAGGAACGTCATCGTGTCCTTGCCCTGCGTGAATGTGTTGATGAGCATGGAAACGACTTCGTTGTAATTCTGATGTGTGTCGAAACGGTGCTGACGCTTCTGTATCGCACGCATGGCGTTGTCGATGTTCTTGATATCCATTTTGGATACTTCGTAACGCTGCTGCTCCTCACCGTGAGAGATATAGAACTGATAGTATTTCATTACTATCTTGTAATCCTCATGGTAGATCTCGTCATACATAGCGAGCAGTCTTTCGAGCTCGTCGTCATTGCGGACGATATTGTCCTTCATGAATTCGCCCGCCATTTTAGCCGCAATGGAGGTAAATCCGAAGTACAGCATATTATCGGAAACGTTGGGCGTTACTTTGGAATCGACATAGAATGTCATTCCGTTGTGGAAGAATTCGTAGATGTACTCTCTGCCTGTCGCCTTGGAATCCTCGTTCTCCCACTCATATCCGACATATATGATACGGTCGTCAATATCCGACAGCTTCTCGTGCAGATCGTCGAGAGCCTTCTTGATATAGGTGTCATAAGCTGTACCGTTGGTATGGTCGAGCTGCGGTACATGCTCCACATTGCTCAGGAAGCCGCGCTCCTTGAGTGTTTCGTAATCGGTAGCCAGCTTTTCCTCGGGGTAAATGAGGGAAATGCTGTTCTGGAACGGGGACTGTATCTCCTTGCCGAACTTGCTTGTCTTGATATAGTTCTTGAAGAACTCGAACGCGTATGATTTCGGATAGAAGAAGTAATAACCGCTCTTGTCCTTTACGGGCTGCATCGTGAGAACGAAATACTGCTTGTATGCTTCGATCATATCGCGCAGATCCTTCTGGATATGCTGCGTTACTTCGTTCTCGCTGTCGTGGCGGATACCCGTTCTGTGAGGAGTGATGAACTTGTTCGGCACGCTGATGAAGAATGCCGAGAGGTGCTCGTTGATGAACGCCTCATTGTTTTCTTTGTACAGACCGGTGAGCTCGTATGTGGAGAAGTAGTTGTACTTCTGCATCAGCAGTTTTACTATCTCCGCGCGCTTCGTTCTTTCGACCGCGTAGGGTATCAGGTATGAATAGCCATCGGACTCATAGCACAGGAAGTCGATGACGCTCTTGCCGTTCTGCAGGAATCGGATAGTCGGGTTGTCGTCGCCCTCCTTCTGATACTGAAGTATCTTATATACAGTCTTCATCTCGCCGTCAACCATGACCGCGATGTTGAATGTACGATCCTTCGACTCCTCCAGCTTGCGGGCATCGCGGATATCGAGGACCTTCTTCCTGTTGAACGCGAAGCACAGCTCCATGAGGCTCATGTAGTCGCCCTTCTTGTCGGTAAGGTTCAGGAAGTTATCCATTATGGTATGGAACTCGTCGCCTCTTACCTTGAAAACTATCTCGGTACCTACGAACTGCGAGCCGAACAGGTCGAGATCCATTATTTCGAGAGTACCGTTGTTGTTCTTTATCTTGAAGCTGAAATTGTTGGATTTGAGCGAGAGCCACTCAACATTCAGGAAAACGCTCTTCGCACCGACACCGAAACGACCTTCACGGGTCTTGGACTCGTCCACCTCGCCTCGTCCGAAGCTCAGGTAGTAGAGTATCTGATCCATAGTGAAGCCGACTTCGTTGTAGGTAAGGCTTACCTGGTGCTGCTTGGTGCTGAAATTCATTATGACCTTTACGTCCTTTGTCTCATATGAGCAGCCGAACGTATTCTGGAGGAGCTCACGGAGTATGCTCTCCTTCGGATAGTCATTGATGCTGAGCAGGGTATTGAATACCGTTCTGCCCTGGAAAGCCTCGTTGAAATAATCCTTTAAAGGCTCACTGTCGGAGCTTCCGGTGAAGAGGGCGTTCTGCACCTTTTTGAGCGCGGCATCGCGTTCTTCGGTCTTGCCTTCGTCATGCGCAACGTAGAAGTCGCCGATATACTTTTTCAGCTCGGCAGCCTTAGCTTCGCGTTCCTTGGTTTCTTCATAGCCCATTTCAGATCACCCCTTCGTTGTAAGATTTTATGAATTCTGCGTAAGAACCGCCGATCTTCAGCGTCTTATGCCAGTATATCCAGATATTGTACAGCACCGCGGATTTCAGAGCGTCCGGTATCTCGTTTATCGTGTCCTTGATATAAGCGAATCCGTCCTTGCCGTTCACCGCCTGCTTCAGCTCGTCGTGCGCCTTGTTCAGACCGAGGTTGAACGGATTGCCGTCGAGGAAGCTCGAGAACTGCTTGAATTCCTGGTTCTGTGCCGTTTTATGCGGTATGGTCTTTATAGACATATCCTTGTCGAAGTAGGAGAAGCCGGAGCGTATCTGCTTTACCTTCTCGGCTATCTTCGCTGTAAGAGCTGTCTTGTCGAGATCCTTTTCCGTGATAAGGTCGCTTATGCCGAGAGCGTGGGCGATTACACCGAGCTTGCGCTGTGAATATTCATGTGTGCTCGGCGCTGTCGTGAGGTTCCTCGAAGCCGGGATATTGTAATCCTGGCGGAACTTTGATATAACGTCAAAGCTGGAACCGACCGCACCTGTATAATCCGCGACATATTTGATATCCGCGACCATATCGGTGAGCATCTGCTCGATGCCTTCTATGCTGAATAGAATGTTCTCCGACGGAACGTTCATTCTGAAAGCCTTGTAGAGGTTGCCGGCAAGAGCCTTGCCGAGTACGCGGCTGTCGAACAGATTGTTGTCGTCGAGGAATATGATGAATTCGGGGGATATGCCGCTCGCGGAGACTCCTCTGCGGGCATAGCGCTGCTGGAGCTCAACGGGCGTATCGGGCAGCTCATAGTTGATGATGTGGGTTATAGGTGTGAATATGCCTATGTTCTCGGCACATCTGTCGCCCGCGAGAAGCACCTTTATATGACGCGCGGGAGCGGTCTCATACCACTGCTTGAGCTGTGCCACGTCGAATCTTGTCTTTTCGAGGTAGAGAATGCTTCCCGACTGGTCGTAATAGATCGACGAGAGTATCTTTTCGATATAGTTTACGGTGGCTTCGGACTTGAAATATACGATCGCGGTCTTGTCCTCCGCGGACATTATGCCGTCTATGACTTCAAGGAACTTTTCGAGCTTTTTGTCCTTAGTCTTCAGTGTCTCGGCATCGGAGCGCGTATATGTCGGCTTGCGGTATATGTTCTTTTCGGGGAGGTTGAATTCCTCGAACACGTTTCCGCCGTGGGAATAGCGTCCGCCGCCCTGGTCATCGAGGTGCAGGTTTGCGGGTATATCCGCTTCCGGGAAAGCATATCTTATTATTCTGACATTGCTCGGTTCGGCTTCTTCCTTCGGGTAGTTCACGAGCGGGGATTCCATGGTGAATTCCATAGCCTTTTCGTCGATAGCAAACTTTTCGACCGCGGAAGCACGGGAGCTGTCGGCGAGTATCGCCTTTACGATATCCTTGATGCCGTCGGGAGCTTTTGTATATTCTGCCGGGTACGGTGCGAAAATAAGGAGCTTATCGGCTTTCATGCCGAAGTTCTCGGTATAGATCGACGGTATTACTCCGTCCTCGGCACCGGCCGCGTCGATTATGACGAGATCCCAGAGTATGCCGCTCTTTCTTACAGGCTCGAACGCGGAGCCTTCGCCCTCTGTGAGCACATTTTCGTCAAGCAGCAAGAGGTTTGACATTTCCGGGCTGAAGAACGTAACGGCATCGTGTGCGGAATTGACGAATTTGAAATCCATACCCACGCCTTTGAGCAGGCAGAGGTACCAGCTTTCCTTGCAGCCGTCGGGGCATACTATAAGGATATTGGGCTTTTCTTTCTTGTTCGCCGTGTCGATGATGCACATCTGTGCTTTGTCGGTCTTACCCTCTCCATAACCGCTCATATCGATGCAAAAGCCGAATTTATCCAGCTTTTCGGGAATACTGAAATAAAAAGGATTATGTTCCAGATTGCCCGAGGTTATCCATTTTATATCGTTTGCGTTCATGCAACCACCCTTTCGCCGCCCGTAAGGGCGCAGAAGTAACTTATAATATCTCAAAATACATTATACCTCTTTTTACGGCTTATTGCAATAACTTTTTACCCCGAAAATTCAAAATTCACGTTTTGAACAAATTTAACATCGTTTTTTTGTTCAACTGTTTATAGCACGCGCCGAATTGCGTTTCCGTTTACTGCAAAATGACATAAGACGGTCTCTCAATTCGGAAGTGTAACCGAAATGTAACCGCTGCACAGGGAACAGCATCAGCGTCTTGGCGCACGCTTGACAAAGCCCATTATTTATGGTATAATAACGCATTATAGACACGCCGCTTGTGATGCCCGCCGGTAGCGGGAATATCAAATTCTGAACGGCTGTCCGGAGGTTCACTATGGAAAAAGAACAGTTTCTTGAAGTGTACAGACATTCTCTCGCCCACATTCTCGCTAAAGCCGTTATCGAGCTTTACGGCAAGGAAGTGCAGTACGCTATCGGCCCGCAGATAGCGGACGGCTTCTACTACGATTTCGCTTTCCCGGAGGGCGTTTCCGTTTCCGCGGAAAACTTCCCCGAGATAGAGAACAAGATGCATGAGATCATCAAGCGCCGCGAGGACTGGAAGAGAGTCGAGATATCCAAGGCGGAGGCATCGGAGATATTCGCTGCGCAGAAGTTCAAGAAGGAGATCATCGACGGTCTTTCCGACGACGAGACTATCACAGCTTACTGGACGGGCGACGATTATATCGACCTGTGCAGAGGCCCTCACGTTGACAACTCGCAGGAGCTCATGAGCGCGGCATTTGAGCTGAGAAGCACTTCCGGCGCATACTGGAGAGGCGATGAAAAGAACGACAGCCTTACCCGTATCTACGCATACGCTTTCCCGGACAAGGCGGCTCTTAAGGCTCACAAGCAGCTGATAAAGGAAGCCCTCGAACGCGACCACAAGAAGATAGGCAAGGAGCTCGAACTCTTCATGTTCGACCACACCGCCCCCGGTATGCCTTACTGGCTGCCGAGAGGCTGGAAGCTCTTCAACGCACTGCTCTCCTACTGGAGAGAGATACACGAGAACCACGGCTACACAGAGATCGCGGGACCCGTTATCTCGAAGAAGGAGCTTTGGGTGACATCGGGACACTGGGCTCACTACATGGACGGTATGTTCATTATCCCCGGCGAGAACGAGGACGACCCCGATACCTACGCTCTCAAGCCGATGAACTGCCCGAACGCTATCAAGGTATATATGAATAAGCAGCGCTCGTATAAGGAGCTGCCTATCAGGATAAATCAGGTAGATACTATCCACCGCAAGGAGAAATCCGGCGAGCTGAACGGACTTTTCCGCGTTCAGCTGTTCCGTCAGGACGACGCGCATATCCTTGTTACCGAGGAGCAGATCGGTGACGAGATAATGGATATAATGAGCATCGCAAAGGAGCTCTACGACACCTTCGGGCTCACATATACCGCCGAGCTTTCCACCCGCCCCGATGACTACATGGGCGATATAAATGTATGGAACAAGGCGGAGGAAGACCTTAAGGAGATACTCGAAAATGTATTCGGCAAGGACGGCTATGAGCTCAACGAGGGCGACGGCGCGTTCTACGGACCGAAGATCGACCTTAAGATGAAGGACGCGCTCGGCAGAGAGTGGCAGACCGGAACGATACAGCTCGACTTCCAGCTCCCGCTGAATTTCAATATGAAGTATATAGCGCAGGACGGCTCCGAAAAGCAGCCGGTCATGATCCACCGCGCGATATTCGGCTCGTTTGAGAGATTTATCGGCGTTATCACCGAGAACTACAAGGGAATGTTCCCGTTCTGGCTCAACCCGTATCAGGTAGCTGTGGTGCCGATCAGAACCGAGCACAACGAGTATGCGAAGAAGGTATTCGCTGCGCTGAAAAAGGCGGGCATCAGAGTCGAAGCGGATTACGCCGACGACAACATGAACAACAAGATCAAGCGCTTCAAGGCGTTCAAAGATCCGTATATCGCTGTCGTAGGCGACAACGAAGCCGCAAACAACACGGTATCGCTGAATATCCGCGGCAACAAGAAGCTGAGCGACGTTCCGCTCGACAAGTTCATCGAGATGTGCGTAAAGATGAACGAGGAAAAGCCGCTTGAGCTTATCGACACTTTGTGAGCCAACAAGTTGTCTCACAAAGCCGAGAACAGGGCTCTGCCCTTTTCTCGGGCTCTTTACCCGCGCCGCTTTTTAAAAAAGCGGTGGGAAAACAAATAAGGAGCTCTATGTGAAAAACGAAGTCAAAGAATATCTGTCCGAAGTCGAGATAAGGCTTAAGGATACGGACGGCATAGATGAAGCTTTCCTCTCGGAGATGCTCACCCGGATAGGGTTTTATCAGCACGAGCGTCTGATTCATCTGATCGTGACGATGACGTTCGCGATAATGACGGTACTTGCGTTCTTTATGCTCGTTACCGCCTATTCTCTTCCGGCACTGCTGCTGTCACTGCTGTTCCTCGGACTTGTGATACCGTATATCGCGCATTACTACTTCCTCGAAAACAGCGTGCAGAAGCTGTATAAGCTGTATTACCGAGCGCTGGATATCGCCAAAACAAAACAATAACATAAAAGACCGCTGTATGCCAAATGCACACAGCGGTCATCTTTATTCACACGATTATTGAGATCTTCGCCAACCCCTCTGCGTTTCAGTCTGCGGCTGCCCATAGCTGTACGCTCTGAGATACAGCAGTCTGTTTAGGGGGTCAAGCCCCCTTTTTTACAACAGGAAGTTGTACAGAAGGTTTCCAAAGGCGCGCACGACGCGCGCATGCAAGAAACCTTCGATATAGGGGGCTTGCGCTGTCCGCGCAGGACAAAGCGCGTCAGCGCAGCAATAGATCTCTTGTTACCGCGAAGATCTCTCGCAGCCAGTAGCTTGGCATGGTTTTGATGACCGGCGCGGGGTCGGGGTAGATGCCGGTAGCGCGGAGCCCGTTGAGCTTCGCCTGTCGTACACCCCGGAATATATGATAGCACTCGCTGACAACGACTGTATCTTCCGGCAGTCCCTCGGCACGGATTATCTCGTTTGAGAACCTCACATTCTCGGTCGTGTCCACCGACTTGTCCTCGACGTATATCCTGCTTTCGTCTATACCGTCACGGACAAGACATCTGCGGATGCACTCGGCTTCTGAGATCTCTTCGTTGCTGCCCTTGCCGCCGGCGGCTATGCATACCGCGTCCGGGTGGGCTTTCAGATATTCCTCAGCTTTGCCTATGCGCAGGGCAAGCATGGGCGAGGGTTCTCCGTCGAGCACCATGCAGCCGAGCACTATCACCGTCTGCGGAGTTCCCTGTGACGACACTGCGATCGCCTTTTCTTCTCCGCTGAACATCTCGGACACGATAAATCCGGAAATTACGCCGCAGTACAGTACAAAGACGAGCTGCAGGACCGCAATGACCTTTGCCGTGATGCGCAGCAGCTTTTTCTTTCGGAGAAACGGGTACAGGATAACGAGAAGTATCACACTCCCGCAGAAGATGCTTCCCAGAACGTTGCCGTGATTGATCTGACCAAGACTTATCGTATAAAGAAATGTGTACAGCAGGAAAGCGCACACGGTCGCCGCGATGATGCGCAGTACCGCGAATGTGATGTCAAGCGCTTTGTTGGGTGGTTTTTCCATCATTACTTTCCGCAGAGCTTTCTGAATCTTGCCATGGCTTCCTTGGTGTTTTCAAGCGTATTGAACGCGGTAAGACGGAACCAGCCGTCGCCGTTCTTTCCGAAGCCTTCGCCGGGAGTTCCTACTACCTCGGCTTCGTTGAGCAGCTTGTCGAAGAAATCCCAGCTTCCCATTCCGAACGGGCATCTGAACCAGATATACGGCGAATTTTTGCCGCCGGTGTACTTGATTCCGAGCTCGTCAAATGTGTCGGCCATTACCTTGGCGTTCTCCATATACTTTTCTATGACAGCCTTTGTCTGCTTCTGTCCCTCTTCGGTGAATACAGCCTCAGCCGCACGCTGTACGGGATATGCTACACCGTTGAACTTGCTGCCCTCGCGGCGTATCCACAGATCGCGGAAGCTGTGCTCCGTGCCGTCCGCGGATTTAAGCATGAGCTCTTTCGGTATAACCGTATAACCGCAGCGGACACCGGTAAATCCTGCGGTCTTGGAAAGCGAGCATATCTCGATAGCGCACTTTCTTGCGCCCTCTATCGCGAAGATCGAGTGCGGGATCGCGGGGTCATGTATGAATGCTTCATACGCGGAGTCGTAGATTATTACCGCTTCATTCGCGAGTGCGTAATCAACCCATTCCTTAAGCTGTGCGGCGGTGTATGCCGAGCCTGTAGGGTTGTTCGGCGAGCAGAGATAGATTATATCCGCTTTTACGTTCTTGTCGGGCATTGCCGCAAAGCCGTTGCTTTCGTCGGAGTTCGCGAAGATCACCTTTCTGCCGCCCATGACGTTCGCGTCAACATATACGGGGTATGCGGGGTCTGTGATAAGCACGGTGTTGTCTGCGGAGAGGATATCTCCGATATTGCCGCAGTCAGACTTTGCGCCGTCGCTTATGAGGACTTCCTCTGCCGCGACTTCGGCGCCGTTCTTTTTGTAGTAGCCCGCGATAGATTCACGCAGGAAATCATATCCGAGACCGCTGTCCTCATAGCCGCGGAATGTCTCCTTGACGCCCATTTCCCCGGAAGCCTTCTTCATTGCGTCAACTACCGCGGGAACGAGCGGGAGGGTAACATCGCCTATACCCATTCTGATGATCTTATTGTCTGGGTGAGCGGCAATGTATTCGCGCACACGCTTGCCGATCTCGATAAAAAGATAGCTTTTCTTCAGATTAAGAAAATTGTCATTCATTCTTGCCATGGTTTTATGTCCTTTCATTTGCAGGATATTAATTACCTATATATTATACCACATATCGGACGTTTTGCAAATAGTTTTTTGCAAAAAACAGATAAATTCTGCAAGTTTTATGGCTGATTAATTCAGAACGGTTATTTTTTCTGTCTGCGATTAACCCCGTCCCGTTCTGTCAATAATCAGATCAGAACGACAGAAAGGGGAAAGACAAATGACACCAAAGGAAAAGCTCATAGACATATCAATGCTTCTCGGCACTGCCGCGGCTGTACTTATCTCCGCTTTTGCGGGATTTGCTAAGGAATGTGACGAGGTGAAGGAAAAGACCTTCCGGCTTCACATTATAGCCAATTCCGATTCCGAATATGACCAGAGGATAAAATATGAGCTCCGTGACCGTATTGCGGACGAGCTCGGCGCTGTATTCGGTTCCTGCACGACAAAGGAGCAGACAAAGGCGCTTGCACAACGCAATCTGCCGTATATCGAACAGCGCGCGGACGAATTCCTTCAGAGCCGCGGCTGTCCGTACACGGCGGTATGCGAGGTGTGCGAGGACGAGTTCCCCACGCGGGTCTATGCGGACTGCACTCTTCCGTCCGGCAGATATGACGCGCTTCGCGTTACTCTCGGCGAGGGTAAGGGCAGGAACTGGTGGTGCGTGCTTTACCCGTCGGTGTGCATAGGCGCGGCTTCTTCGGGGAAGTCCCTTCTGCCCGTGAGGACGCTCTACGAAAACAGAAAAGCCGCCGACAGAATGACTGCCGACAGCCTTATTGACCGCAGAAACGGGATAGAATACCGTTTCGCAGTTTATGATCTTATACGGTCGCTGTTCAGTGTGTGAGAGCGCGCAGCTTTTCGACTGTACCGGGCAGTACGCGTATCAGCTCGTCTATCTCCGCTTCCGTGGTATAGGACGACATCGTTATGCGCACGGAACTTCGTGCTT
>CACZGM010000043.1 GCA_902780695.1 uncultured Ruminococcus sp.
AGAAGCCGAGCCCTCTCTTGAAGATGTCATAGCATTCGCAAAGAACGGCGGCTACAAGCGCGTTGTTCTCGAACCGCTCATGGTAGTTGCAGGCGACCACGCAAACAACGATATGGCAGGCGACGAGGAAGATTCATGGAAAACTGTTCTCACTAAAGAAGGATTTGAGGTATTTCCGATACTCCGCGGTCTCGGTGAGATTGAATCAATACAGGCTATATATGTAGATCATGTAAAGAACGCGGAACCGCTTTCCGATGCTTCCGGTTCTGGCGCTGCGCCCGCCGACGGTGAATACAGCATCACCGTTGACAGCGATTCTTCCATGTTCAAGATAGTTGACTGCAGGCTGACAGCAGCTGACGGCAAGATGACAGCGGAGATAACACTCAGCGGTTCCGGCTTCAGCGCTGTATATATGGGAACAGCGGAAGAAGCGGAAAAGGCCGGCGAGAGCGAGTGGATCACATTCACAGAAAACGCTGAGGGACAGCATGTATTTACCGTTCCTGTAGAAGCGCTCGATACACCTGTCAAGTGCGCGGCACAGAGTGCCAAGAAGCAGACATGGTATGACCACGAGATCGTTTTCAATTCCAACGGTATAGCATAAACGATGCTTCATGGGATTCCGGAAAAATATAAGTAAAGCAGAATATGATAAATGAATTTGTTTACCGCAGCGGGAAAATGCTCCGCTGCGGCTATACCACGGGTTCATGCGCCGCCGCAGCCGCAAAGGCTGCGGCTATGTGCGTATTATCGGGGGAAAAGATAAGCAGTGTGACACTTCCCACACCGAAAGGAATAACGCTGACCCTTGATGTCATCGAACCAGAAATAAACGAAAACTATGCTAAATGTGCAATAAAAAAAGACAGCGGCGACGACCCGGATATAACAAACGGGATACTCGTTTACGCGAAGGTGACCAAGGCGGAGAGCGGTGTAATGATAACCGGCGGTGAGGGTATCGGAAAAGTCACGAAAGCCGGGCTCGACCAGCCTGTCGGCGAATGGGCGATAAACTCCGTTCCGCGCAGAATGATAGCGGAAGTGGTCACGGAAGCCGCGAAGATATACGGCTATAACGGCGGTTTCGCAGTCGAGATAAGCATTCCCGGCGGTGAGGAACTCGCCGGAAAGACATACAATCCGCGTCTCGGTATCGAGGGCGGCATCTCCGTGATAGGTACGAGCGGAATAATCGAGCCTATGAGCAATGCCGCACTTGTCGATACTATACGCACGGAGCTGAATATGAGAAAAGCCGGGGGATATGAGAACGTGTTTTTCACTCTCGGAAATTACGGCGAAAATTTTATCGCGCGGGCTATGCCGTTCGATGTCGAAAAAAGCGTCAAATGCAGCAACTTTATCGGTGACGCGATCGACATTGCGCTTGAACTCGGCTTCCGCGGGATATTGATAATAGGGCATATCGGAAAGCTTGTCAAGCTCGGCGCGGGAATAATGAACACACATTCCGCGCAGGCGGACGGCAGAATGGACGTGCTCGTTACCTGCGGAGTTCTTGCGGGCGCGGACGTGAAAACGCTGCAGAAGCTGCCGGACTGCGCAACGGTCGATGCGGCTCTCGATATTCTCGATGAAAAGGGATATCTGCAGAGGACACTTGATATCCTCGCCGTTCGTGCGGGATATTACCTTGAATCAAAAGTAAAGGGCGCGGCAAAGATCGCAGCTCTTATGTTCTCGGACAAGCGGGATATTCTTGTAAAGACCCGTGATGCCGACGAGCTGATAAAGTGTATCAGGAATTAATGACGCCCTGTGCAGCGGCATACCGCCGCGTCTGACCCGAAAGGAGAACGAAATGGTTGATTTTGTGGGAGCCGGCTGCGGAGCGGCCGATCTGATAACCGTCCGAGGAATGAGACTTTTGCAGGAAGCGGATGTGATAATCTACGCGGGCTCGCTGGTAAATCCGGAGCTGTTGAAATACGCCGGGGAAGGCTGCGCGGTATATGACAGCGCGAAGATGGCATTGGAAGATATCATTGAAACAATAAAAGAAGCAGAGCTTGCGGGAAAGCACACCGTTCGTCTTCAGACAGGCGATCTGTCGCTTTACGGGGCGCTGCGAGAGCAGGCGGACAGGCTCGACGAACTCGGTATAGAATACCGTGTGACGCCGGGTGTAAGCTCGATGTTCGGTGCTGCCGCCGCACTCAGAGCGGAGTACACGCTTCCGTCCGTATCTCAGTCCGTTGTTATAACCCGAATGGCTGGACGTACCGATGTCCCCGGGCGTGAGAGCATTGAGAGCTTTGCGGCGCACGGATGTACAATGGTGATATTCTTAAGTGCAGGAATGATCGCGGAGCTGTCGGAACGGCTGATTAACGGGGGTTACGCTCCCGATACGCCTGCCGCGATAGTGTACCGGGCAACGTGGGAAGACGAAAAGATAATGCGCTGTACAGTCGGGACACTTCACGAAACGGCTGCTGCGAACGGCATAAAAAAGACCGCTCTGATAATTGTAGGACGCGTCCTCGGCAATGACTATGAGCTTTCAAAACTGTACGACAGGACGTTTGAAACGGAATACAGAAAGGCGGAAAAATGAATATCGCGATCATTTCACTGACCGAAAGCGGACGCGTCATTTCCGGAAAACTCGCGTCGGTTATCGGGAATGCGGTGCGATTCTGCTTTCACAGTCACAGTGACGACAAAGCCGTAAAATTCACGGAGCTGTCCGTTCTTACAGCGGAGATCTTCGGAAAGTACGATGCGCTGATATTCGTCTGTTCCGTGGGTATCGCGGTCCGCGCAGCCGCTCCGCACATCGTATCAAAAACGACAGACCCGGCTGTTGTTGCGGTCGATGACTGCGGGAGATTCGCGGTATCGGTGCTGTCCGGACATCTCGGAGGAGCAAACGAGCTCACACAGGAGATTGCGGAGATTATCGGGGCAGTACCCGTCATAACCACGGCTACCGATTCCCACGGGCTTTTTTCACCGGATATGTTTGCAAAGCGCAACGGTTTTGTGATATCAGATATGAACGCCGCAAAGGCGGTAGCAGCGGCGGTCGTGAACGGCGAAAGTGTCGGTTTTTACTGCGGATATCCGCATACGGAAATATCGCCGGAGCTTACCGAATGCGACAGCGGCAAGATCGGTATCTGCGTTTCCGGCAGCGCGGCGGATAAGCCGTTTGACATAACGCTGAACCTGCTGCCGAAAAATCTGGTCGCTGGTATAGGCTGTAAAAAGGGTACTCCCGCGGATATAATCACGGAAAGCGTAATAAGGATGTTTACGGATAACGGTCTCGATATACGCAGACTTTCGGCAGCCGCAACGATAGACATAAAATCGGAAGAACAGGGGATCCTCGCGTTCTGTGAGAGATACTCGCTGCCGTTAAAAACATACACGGCGGACGAGCTGATGAGCGTGACGGGTGACTTTACTCACTCCGATTTTGTAGAGAAAACCACCGGCGCGGACAATGTCTGCGAACGTGCAGCGGTGTGCGCGGGCGGTAGGCTGATCGTCCGCAAAACAGCAGAAAACGGAGTTACAGCGGCAGTCGCGGAGCTGCCGGTCAATATAAATTTTACTTCATCAGACACGTCCGGCGTGTGATGAAAACCCCGAAAGGATTGATCTTATGTTATACATTGTCGGTATCGGGAGCGGTTCGCCCGACGGACTGACGGGTGAAGCCGTTAATGCGATAAATGCAAGCTCGCTCATTGTAGGATACACGGTTTACAATGAGCTTTTGCAGGCGCTTTTCCCAGACAAAAAATTCTACGCTACGGGAATGAAGCAGGAAAGGGAGCGAGTGGAATTTGCGCTTGAGCAGGCGGCCTGCGGGCTCGTTGTATCGCTGGTGTGCAGCGGTGATGCGGGTGTTTACGGAATGGCGGGACTGGCGTTTGAGCTTGCTGGAAAATACAACGGCGTGAAGATAAAAGTCGTTGCGGGAGTGACGGCTGCGCTGTCGGGTGCGGCATTGCTCGGCTCTCCGCTCACAAACGATTTTGCTGTGATAAGCCTGTCCGACCTGCTCACACCGTGGGACGTGATCGAAAAACGGCTTGAAGGCGCGGCATCCGGAGATCTCGCGGTCACGCTGTACAACCCGATGTCGCATAAGCGCACGGAAAATCTGCGCATGGCTTGTGAGATAATTCTGAAATACCGGAGCAAAGATACCCCCTGCGGGTATGCGGTAAATATCGGACGCGAGGGAGAAAGCAGTAAAATACTGACCCTCGGAGAGCTGAAAAACGAGACTGTGGATATGTTCACAACAGTATTTGTCGGTAATTCCGCGACCCGCGTCATTGACGGAAAGCTCGTGACTCCGCGGGGTTATAAGATATGAAGAAACTGCTTATTTTCGGCGGCACGACAGAGGGACGCGAACTTGCGGAATGGTGCGCGGAAAACGGGATATACGCCGATGTGTCGGTAACCACCGATTACGGCGCAAGACTGCTCGGAAACGGAGAATTGCTGAACGTTTTCACGGGAAAGCTCGACAGCAGGGAAATGTCGGTGCTGATGCGTTCGGGAGAATATGATGCCGTTATCGACGCTACTCACCCCTATGCTGTCGAAGCTACCGCTAATATCGGAAAAGCCTGCGCTGAGACCGGCGCCCGGTATTACAGACTTCTGCGCGCGGAATGCGAAGTTTCCGGAAAATGCGCCGCGGGTAACGATGAACTTGTGGATATGCTCAACAGAAGCAATAAGACGATACTTTCCACTCTCGGCAGCAAGGAGTTCCCGGTAATATCAAAAGTGAACGGCTGCAAGGAACGTGTCTGGTGCAGGGTGCTTCCTTCGGAGGACAATAAACTGCTCTGTGAAAAATACGGGATCGACCAAGCTCATATAATCGAAGAAAAACCGCCGTATTCCGTTGAGAGAAATATTGCTCACATCAGGCGCAGCTGTGCGGAGATACTTGTAACGAAAGAGTGCGGGATAAAGGGCGGTTATCCGGAAAAGATCGAAGCAGCCAAGCTGTGCGGTATTGAAACGATAACTGTAACAAGACCGAAAGAGAACGGATACTCGTTTGAAGAACTGATAAGAATACTTACGGAGAAAATATGAAGATCTATATTGTCGGCATAGGAATGGACGGCGAAAAAACTCTGACTGCCGAAGCGGAACAAGCAATAAAAAACGCAAATGTCCTGATAGGCGCAAAGCGAATGACAGAGCCTTTTGCATCGCTCGGAAAAGAGATGTTCGAGTGCTGGAAAACGGACGGTATCTGCAAATTTCTCGACAGCTGCAAAAGCAGCTGCGCAGCAGTTCTGATGTCGGGAGACTGCGGTTTTTTCAGCGGTGCGGAGAGCCTGAAAACACGGCTTTCGGGTCATGATACCGAGATCATAGCGGGGATCTCCACACCGGTCTATATGTGTGCAAAACTCGGTCTTTCCTGGCAGGATATGCATTTTGTCAGTCTTCACGGAGCCGATTCAAACATTGTACGAAATGTGCGCAGACACAGAAAATGCTTTTTCCTGCTCGGCGGAAATATTACTCCCGCGGATATATGCAAGCGCCTGTGCGAGTACGGTATGTGTGATATTACCGTGCATATCGGAGCCCGCCTCTCGTACCCCGGCGAACACATCACAAGCGGCTCCGCGGGACAGCTTGCCGACACTGTATGTGACGGATTGTGCGCGGTGATAACCGAAAATGATGCCCCCGAAAAAAGCGTGCGTGCCGGCATTCCCGACAGTGAATTCGAGCGCGGCAATGTGCCTATGACGAAATCGGAGATCCGTGCGGCTGTTGCATCAAAGCTCGGAATATGCTATAATGATATTGTCTGGGATATCGGCTGCGGCACAGGTTCGGTAAGCGTGGAATGCGCTCTTGCCGCGTATGACGGGACAGTATTCGCAGCGGATAAAAACAGCGAAGCAATAGCTCTCACGGACAGGAATGCCCATAAATTCGGCTGTGATAATATTAAGATCGTTGACGGTGCCGCGCCCGGATCGCTGCACGGTCTGCCGCTTCCGGACAAGGTATTCATCGGCGGTGCGGGCGGAAATATATCCGGGATAATCGGCGCTGCAGCAGCCGGCGGGAATGCGCCGAAGATCGTGGTGACAGCGGTGACTCTCGAAACGCTGAACGAGGCTGTCGGTGCGTTCACGGATCACGGTATAGTTCCGGAGGTCACGCAGATCTCGGTAACGCGCACCAGGGCTGTAGGCTCACACACAATGTTTGACGCGCAGAATCCTGTTTACATTATCGGGGGTGCCGTTCAATGAAACGTATCCTTATCGCGGGAACGCACAGCGGGTGCGGAAAAACAACTGTCACCTGCGCACTGCTCGCGGCGCTGAAAAAGCGCGGACTTAAGGTTTCGGCATTCAAATGCGGCCCCGATTATATTGACCCGATGTTTCACCGCGAGGTGATCGGTGTGCCTTCGTACAATCTCGACAGCTTTTTCTGTGACGACGATACGCTTAAATATCTGCTTCACGAACACGGCGCAGAGAGCGATATCTCCGTGATCGAGGGTGTTATGGGATTTTACGACGGCGCGGACGGGCGGGGCTCGGCATATTCGGTCTCGCAGATAACCGACACACCAGCGGTCATCGTGATCGACTGCAAAGGAATGAGCGATTCCGCAGGCGCGCTCATGCGCGGATTCATGGATTATAAACGCCCGAACAATATCGCCGGCTTTATCTTCAACAGACTGCCGGAAAGACTGATACCACTTATGAAAGATCTCTGTTCGCAGCTCGGGACGCGGTATCTCGGCTGCCTGCCAAAGACGGAGATCACGATAGAAAGCAGACATCTCGGACTTGTCACGGCTGACGAGATCGCGGATATAAAACAAAGGCTCGATAAGCTCAGAGAGCTTGCGGAAAAGTATCTGTGCTTAGATGAGCTTCTCGGAATGAATACACCGGGATATCCGGGATTCACAGCGCCCTTTTTTCCGCATACAGACGGTGATAAGCCGGTAATTGCCGCCGCGAAGGATAGGGCATTCTGCTTCATTTATGACGATAATATCGAACTGCTGAAAAAACTCGGTTGTGAGGTAGTATTTTTTTCGCCGCTTTCGGATAAGCAAATTCCGGAAAATGCGAGCGGTCTGTATCTATGCGGAGGTTATCCGGAGCTGTATGCCGGAAGGCTGTCCGCAAATGACGAAATGCTTGCCGACATAAAGAAAAAGGTAAATGACGGGCTGCCGGCAATAGCCGAATGCGGCGGATTTATGTACCTGCATGACACGTTTGAGGATATGGACGGCAATGCGTATAACGGTGCAGGTGTGATACACGGAAAAGCGTTCCGGACCACGAAATTGCAGCGTTTCGGATATGTGACGCTTACTGCGGCGAACGACAATTTACTGTGTGATGCGGGAGACAAATTTCCTGCACATGAGTTCCACTATTTTGACAGCACCGACTGCGGCAGCAGTTTTACCGCAAGCAAGACTGACGGCAGAACGTGGGAATGCATACACGCGGACAGACATTTATACGCGGGATTTCCGCATCTGTATTTTTATTCGGATATTAAGACCGCGGAACGTTTTGTAAACACCTGCCGCGGATTTATGGAGAAAAAACGGAATGATAAAAATTGAGATGTCACCGCTCAGCGACGCGGCGGGGAAGCGCGCGAAAGAACGCTGGGACAGCGTGGCGAAGCCGCTCGGAAGCCTTGGCCTGCTCGAAGACGTGATAATAAAAACAGCAAGGATACAGCATACGGAAAATGTGTGTCTGAAAAAGCGCAGAGTTATAGTGATGTGCGCAGACAACGGTGTTGTGTGTGAGGGAGTTACACAGTCGGACAGCAGTATTACCGCGGTCTGCGCGGACGAGATAGCCGCGGGCAGATCGAATGTGAATGTTATCGCCGATACCGTAAATGCCGATGTGCTTGCGGTGGATATCGGGACTGCGGCAAAGACCTCGGCGCTGGACAGGAAGATCTCGGCGGGTACGAAAAATATCGCAGCCGGTGCTGCAATGACCCGTGAAGAAGCGGAAAAGGCGGTAATGACCGGCATTGAAATAATGCGTGAAACGAACGCGGACATCGTTATTACCGGAGAAATGGGTATCGGCAACACTACTACCTCCGCGGCTGTCGCTTCCGTGCTTCTCGGACTTCCCCCGCATTCGGTCACCGGACGCGGCGCGGGACTTGACGATGCGCGTCTTGCGAAGAAAATAGCTGTTATAGAGCGTGCAATTGCAGTCAATGCTCCCGACCCGAACGACGCACTCGATGTTCTTGCAAAAGTCGGCGGTTTCGATATAGCGGGAATGGCAGGGCTTTTCATAGGCGGTGCCGAAAACGGTATTCCTGTTGTTATTGACGGTGCGATCTCGGCAGCCGCGGCGCTTGCTGCGGAACGGCTCGTTCCCGGATGCAGAAACTATATGCTTGCAAGCCACGTTTCAGCGGAACCGGTAGGAAAGATGCTGCTCGGCGCGCTTGGGCTGAAACCGCTGATAACCGCGGAGATGCGGCTCGGGGAAGGCACCGGCGGACTTATGCTGCTTCCGCTTCTGGACTGCGCACTCAGCGTTTACAACAACGCTCATAAGTTCGATGAAATAAATATTGAGAGGTACAGACCGCTGTGACTACACTGATAACGGGCGGCTCAAAATGCGGGAAATCACGGCTTGCGGAAAGCCTGCTCGATAACTGCACAGGCAGAAAAATTTACATCGCAACCATGAAGCCGTTCGGAGAAGAAGCATTCGCTGCAATTGAAAGACACAGGATAATGCGTGCGGGAAAAGGCTTTGAAACAATAGAAAAATACACCGGCCTGCACGAGATCATGATGCCGGAAAAATGTCATATACTGCTTGAATGTATCGGAAATCTGTGCGCTAACGAGATGTTTGACAACGAAGTCATTTCCGACCCGACAGAGCGTATTATGGCCGGTATCAGACATCTGCGGAAATACGCGGAAACACTGTTCATAATAACGAATAATGTGGGCTCGGACGGCATAGATTACGGAGCCGGAACAAATAAATATATTGAGACAATGGGACGGATAAACACGCTTATTGCAGAGATTTCGGACAATGTTGCAGAGTGTGTTTACGGTATCCCGGTTGTGTTGAAAGGCAGAATATGTTGTTGAGATCATTGGCAAGTGCGTTTCTTATGTATTCGCGGATACCCATGCCGAGGGTCGGGTGGAAGGAAGAAAACCGCAGATACGCGCTGTGCTTCTTTCCGCTTATAGGCGCGGTCATAGGCGGACTTTTGCTTCTCTGGCAGTGGCTTTGCGTGATACTTGACATCGGAGTTTTCGTAAGCGCGGCAGTGTCGGTGCTGATACCCGTTTTTGTCACGGGGGGGATACACATCGACGGATTCTGCGATACGACCGATGCAGTATGCAGTTTCGCAGACAGAAAAAAACGGCTCGAAATAATGTCCGATCCGCATATCGGTTCATTTGCGGTGATAGGTTTATGCTCGATGCTTTTATTGCAGTTCGCACTGTTCTGCGAGACATGGAATTATTATATCATCGCGGCAGGCTATGTTCTTTCACGTTCGCTCAGCGGACTTGCGGCGGTAACATTCCGTTCCGCCAAAAGCGAGGGAGCATTACAGAATTTTGTGAAGCCGGCACACAGGAAAATAACATCAGCGGTGCTTGTGATATTCATTCTTTTATGTGCTGCGGAAATGTGTTTTATGAATCTTATCCCGGGGGCTGCGGCGTGTGCTGCCGCATTGATCTGCCTGCTGATATACAGATCATTCTCATACAGGAATTTCGGCGGCATCACGGGCGACACCGAGGGCTGGTTCCTGCAGATAACGGAGACTGCGGTACTTGCGGCAGTCTTTACAGCGGAAAAGGCGGTGATGTTTTTATGATAATGATAACGGGCGGAGCGTTTCAGGGAAAGCGTGAATTTGCGATACATCGTTTCGGCATCTCCGGAAGCGATATTGCGGACGGTGCAGAGACCGAGCCGGAAAAACTTTGCGGATCGCGCTGTATCTGTCATTATGAGCAGACGGTAAAGCGTCTGCTCGCCGAAAAAAAGGATCCGCTTGAATTTACCGGAAACCTTGACTGTGAGATAGTTATAATAAACGAGATCGGAAGCGGGATAATACCGCTTGAGAAAAGCGAACGCGAATGGCGCGAAGCTGTCGGACGCGCAGGATGTATCCTCGCAGCAAAATCGGATACGGTGTACCGCGTCTGCTGCGGCATTCCGACTGTAATAAAAGGAGAAAAGACTTGACGATCAATTTTATACGCCACGGTAAAACGACCGGAAATATCGAAAGACGCTTTATCGGAAGAACAGACGAGCCGCTGTGCGATACGGGTATTGAAGAGCTGAAAAGCATAGTCTGTCCCGACTGTGATATTCTGATATCAAGTCCGATGAAGCGCTGCGTGCAAACATCGGAAATACTGTATCCGCATAAGGAACCGGTTCTGTACAGTGAGCTTCGTGAATGTGATTTCGGCATATTCGAGGGAAAACGGCACGCGGAACTGGACGGTGATCCGATTTATATGCAGTGGATAGCAAACAACGGAATGGAAGCTCCGCCCGGCGGTGAAGATGTTTCCGATTTCCGTGCGCGGTGTGTGCGTGGATTTCTGAAAGCCATCGATGATAATAAGACAGCCTGCACAATTTCGATAATAGCTCACGGCGGAACGATCATGTCGGTACTTGAAAGATTTGCCGTTCCGCACAAGGAATTTTACGAATATATCACCGAAAACGGACACGGGTATGTGACCGGATTTGACGGTGAAACAATAAAGATAATCAGGAAAATATGAAATTTATATTACCCGTTATCCCGCTTGCAGTGGGGTTTCTGCTCGATGCGCTGATTGGTGACCCGTACTCGCTCCCGCACCCGATACGTCTTATCGGGAAGCTCATATCCGCGCTTGAAAAATTCGTCCGTGCGCATTTCAGAGATCTGACTGCGGGCGGAGTATTCCTTGCACTGACAGTTGTTTTTCTCTCTGCGGGCATCTCTTCCGCGCTGCTGTTTTTGTGCTATTCAGTGAATATGTGGCTCGGTGCGGCTGTTGAAAGCATTCTGTGCTATTATATGATCGCCGCGAGATGTCTTCAGAAGGAAAGCATGAAAGTGTACCGTGCGGCAGCGGAAAATGATACCGAGAAGGCACGCGCGGCAGTTTCTATGATAGTCGGCAGAGATACCGCGGTTCTCGACCGTGACGGAATTATCCGTGCGGCAGTCGAGACGGTTGCGGAAAACACATCGGACGGAGTCACGGCTCCGATAATTAATATGGCGCTTTTTGGAGCTGTCGGCGGTGTATTCTACAAATCCGTAAATACGATGGATTCGATGATAGGCTATAGGAACGAGAAGTATGAAAAGCTCGGAAAATTCGCGGCAAAGCTCGATGATGTGCTGAATTATCTTCCGTCAAGAATAACCGCGCTTGTGATGGTATTATCATCGTTCCTGCTTGGTTTTGACTGGAAAAACGCGTGGAAGATATGGAGACGCGACAGACGGAAGCACGCAAGCCCCAATTCCGCACAGACGGAATCTGTGTGCGCAGGTGCGCTGGATATACGGCTCGCCGGAGATGCGTGGTATTTCGGTGAGCTGCACAAAAAACCGTACATCGGCGATGATATCCGTCCGATAGAAAACGAGGATATCCGCCGTGCGAACAGGCTCATGTATGCAGCGTCAATAATAGTTCTGCTTGTATTTTCGGCGTTACGCGCTTATGTGTATGGGAGTATTTTTTTATGGTGAATGAACACGGCGGAAACATTTACGGAAAAGATATCAGACTTGATTTTTCCGCAAACCTCAATCCTCTCGGTATGCCCGCAAGCGTAAAGAATGCGGCAGCCAGCGCTGTCTGCGGATGCGACAGATATCCCGACCCGTTCTGCCGGAAGCTCACCGAAAAGCTCTCCGCCCACGAAAATATCCCTGCCGGAAATATAGTCTGCGGCAACGGAGCCGACGATCTGATCTACCGCATCGTTCACGCTGTGAGACCGGAGTCGGCGGTCATCGGAAAACCCACTTTTTCCGAGTACGAAAAGGCTCTGCGTGAGGCAGGATGCGCGGTGTCGGAATATGCTCCCGGCGATATTTCCGCTTTGCTTGCCGATAGCACGGATATGGTGATACTCTGCAATCCGAACAATCCCACCGGGACATTGACCGGCAGCGGAAAGCTGAAAGAAATATGTGAAAAAAGTCTTGAAAAAAACATAATTTTTCTGTGTGACGAATGTTTTATAGACCTGTGCAAAGATGCGGAAAAAAACAGCGCGAAGCAGTTTATGAATAAAAACGTGATCGTTCTGAAAGCATTTACAAAAACCTATGCAATGCCCGGTCTGCGTCTCGGTTATGCGCTGTTCGGCGATACCGGACTTGCAGCGAAGGTGCGGGGAACGGGTCAGTTCTGGAGCGTTTCGGCAGTTGCGCAGGCGGCGGGAGAAGCGGCTCTTGATGAGCGGAAATACGTTGCCGGAGCGGTTGAGCTGATCGCGGAAGAAAGAAGATATCTGTCGGAAATGCTGAAAAGCTGCGGATTTACTGTCTGTCCGTCCGATGCGAATTTTATCCTGTTCAGATGTGATATCCCGCTTGACGGTATGCTTCTGAACGAGGGGATACTGATACGGAACTGTTCGAATTTCAGAGGGCTCGGAGAGGGATATTTCCGCATAGCGGTGCGCACGCATGAAGAAAACAAAATGCTCGCGGAGACGATGAAAAAGGTGATGAAATGGCAAGAAAAATAATGCTGCAAGGCACGATGTCCAACGTCGGGAAAAGTCTGCTGACTGCCGCACTCTGCCGCATTTTCAGACAGGACGGATATTCGGCTGCGCCGTTCAAGTCGCAGAATATGGCGCTGAACTCCTACATTACCGCGGACGGCTGCGAGATAGGCAGAGCGCAGGCAATGCAGGCGGAAGCTGCCGGACTGGAACCCTCGGTGCTGATGAATCCGATACTTCTGAAACCCACAACGGATGTAGGTTCGCAGGTGATAGTCAACGGAAAAGTGCGCGGCAATATGAGGGCGGTCGAATATTTCCGGCATAAGAAAGAGCTGATACCCGACATTCTTGCCGCATACGAAAAGCTTGCGTCACAGCACGATATCATCGTGATAGAGGGTGCCGGTAGTGCTGCGGAGCTTAATCTCAAAGCCGATGACATCGTGAATATGGGACTTGCAAAGCTCGTTGGCGCACCTGTCCTGCTTGTCGGAGACATTGACAGGGGCGGCATTTTCGCGCAGCTCCTCGGCACGCTGATGCTTATAGAGGAAGATGAACGCGAGCTGATAAAGGGTATGATCGTCAACAAATTCCGGGGCGACAAAGCAATATTCCGGAGCGGAGTAGATATTCTCGAACAGCGCGGGGGAGTTCCGGTAGCGGGTGTAGTACCGTACATTAAGTGCGATATCGAGGACGAGGACAGCCTTTCGGACAAGCTCGGAAGCCGTACCGCAAACGGAATTATCGACATTGCGGTGATACGTCTTCCGCACATTTCAAACTACACCGACTTTGACGTATTTTTGCAGTACGACGGAGTTTCGGTGCGTTACGTCACAAAATACACAGAGCTTGGTCAGCCGGATATGATCATTGTCCCCGGCACGAAAAGCACTGTCGCGGATATGCGCTGGCTACGGGAAAGCGGATTTGAAGCCGCAATAAAAAAAGCCGTCGGAAAGGTACCGGTATTCGGTATCTGCGGCGGTTATCAGATGCTCGGAAAAACAATAGCCGACCCCGGGAATGCCGAGGGCGGCGGTGATATTGAGGGTATGGGTCTGCTGGACTGCGATACGGTTTTTTTCCGCGAAAAGCATCAGACACAGACAAGCGGTCATTTCGCGCAGACCGGAGGTATGCTGTCTGCATTGTCGGGACTTGCTTACACGGGCTACGAGATACACATGGGAGAGACTTCGGGATGTTCGGAGAAGCTGCTCGACTGCGGCGGCGCGTATTCCGGCAGTGTTTACGGCTGTTATATCCACGGCATTTTTGATGAGCCGGGAGTTTCCGCAGCTGTCGTAAAAACACTGTATGAACGCAAAGGTCTGTGTTTTGACGGTGCGGGCATTGACCGCAGAGTATACAAGGAAAAGCAGTTCGATATACTCGCGGACGCCGTTCGCGAAGCGCTCGACATGGAGCTTATCTACAGAATACTTGACAGATAAAGTTTTTTCTGCCGTAAACAGGGAAAATACAAAACAGCTTATCAGCGCTGATAGATCGTATAAAGCATAGCATTCACAATGGCGGCGGCAACAGTGCTCCCGCCTTTTCTTCCGTCTGCGACGATGTACGGAACGCCTGCTGTCATTATCAGCTTTTTCGCTTCGATTACATTCACGAACCCTACGGGTGCGCCTATGATCAGTGCAGGGGAGAAGGCGTGTGCCGTAATCAGCTCATGCAGCCTTATCAGCGCGGTGGGAGCGTTTCCGACAGCATATATCACCGTTCTGTCCGCGAAGATTTCCGCAGCTTTATCGACGGAAACGACCGCGCGGGTCACACCGCGCTTTTTTGCTTCCTCGGCAACATCCGGGTCGGACATAAAACAGTGCAGCTCGCAGCCGAACTTCCGGCAGGCGGGCTTGCTTATCCCGGCGAGAGCCATCTGCGTATCGGTGACTATCACCGCACCGGCGTTCAGGGCGGCGATCCCGTGTTCCGCGGCATTCTCCGAGAAACGCAGATTCTCTTTATAATCAAAATCCGCGGTCGTATGCACACAGCGCTTGACTATCAGCTTTTCGTGTTCCGAAAATGCCGACATATCGCCTATCTCGCTTTCGATTATTTCCATGCTGCGCTTTTCGATATCTGCGGGAAGAATCTTTTCTATGTTCATAATATTTTTCCTCGCTTTGCCTGGCTTAGTTTCTTCCGTTATTATTATATCATTTTCGGCTGTGCATTTCAATAGTCAATTTATGCTTTCCTGCCGTTCGGGCAGAATATTTTCGCTCTGCTGCTGTTGTTCCGATCTTTCACCGCCTGCGGAGCCGGGATTTCCTCCGTTCGGAAACTCCGGTCTTTCACCGTTTGCGGGATCCGGCATTTTACCGCCCGGAAATGCGGGGAGATCTCCGTCTGGCATCTCCGGAGCGGCATTGCCGCCGTTCGCCGCGTTTTCATCACGGAAACGGTTTCCGTGGCCGCGGAAGCCGTCCTGTCCGAAACCGCCGTGTCCGAAATTTCTGCTCTCGCCGTAGATGTTGGATGTCATCTCGACAGTATAGCTCCTTCCGCCGGCTGTGACGGTGTATGTGCTGCCTGCCATGACTTCCGGAGTGCTTATTACCGCGCAGTTGAACTGCTTTTCGGGGGCATAGCTTATCAGTGTATTTCCGTTCGTGTCGGTGAGTGACAGCTCGGTTCCCGCTTCGAGAGTGCTGTCAAAGGTATAAAGTATCGAGCCCTGTGTGGAGTCGGAAGCGAAATTCTCTGCCATTCCCGATGAGCCTGCCGCTATCACGGCTCCGCCGGATATGACAGCCGAGATACCGGAGTCTATCGCGCCGTTGCCGTCATTTGTGGAAGCGCTGACAAATACTGTTCCGCCGCTGATGATGATATATCCGTTGGAGTCGATGCCGTCACCGTCGGCGTTTACGTTTACAAGCCCCCCGGATATTTCGATCTTCGCGTTTTCGTCTGTATCTCCCATACCTCCGAACCCGCCTTTTCCGGAGTTGCCGTCGCTGCTGCCCGCCGCGTTTATTCCGTCATCGGAAGCTCTCACATTCACGGTGCCTCCGGTTATCTGTATTACCTTGCCTTCAAGACCTTCCTTGCTTTGCTGAATGTCGGTCTTTCCGTCCGTGACAGTGATGCTTGTCTGCGCGTGTATTCCGTCGTCGCCGCTTTTTATCCGGATATCGCCGCCGCAGATGTACACAAATCCTTCTTCTGGGTTGTCGGAGTTTTCGGCGTGTATGCCGTCCGTCCCGCTTGTTATGGTGATATTTCCGTCCGCTATACGCACGCTTTCCTTGCTTTCTATACCTTTCTTTGCTGCGGATATGACGTATGTTCCGCTTGTTATCTTAACATCGTCCTTTGCGGCGATCCCGTTGCCCGTTTCGGATGATATTTCGAGCGAGCCGCCTCCGTTGAATGTGATATCGTCTTTTGCAAAAACCGCGCCGTCTATCTTGGCTTCGTCTGACGAGGAATATTCGCCGGCAGATGCGAGCCTGTTCACACTGCCGTCTGATGTGGTCACGAATACCTTGTCCGCTTTCTTCACATACAGCGCCGCACTGCCGGAGCAGGTCACGGACGCACTGTCAAGGACTATCTGCACCTTTTCTCCGTCCGCGTCAACGACGATCTGACCGTCGTTCAGCGTGCCGCTGAAAAGATACGAGCCTTTTTCTGTTATCGTTATGACATTCCCGTTTACCGAAACGCCGCTGCCGTTTGCGGAAGTTCCGATGTCCGAAAGGTTTATCTCCGCCGTATCGGAATAGCCGACTTCAAAATCGCGGGTGCTGAACATTTCGTCCTCCGACGCAATGCTGCCGGTCTCTGCCGACATATCCGCAGCCACGGATGATATATCGGTGTTGTTTCCCGCTGACGCTGTTTTGCTTTCCGTTCCCTGTGAAACCGCAAATACACTTGTTTGCTGTTCTGTGCCGCTCTCGTTCGAGCAGGCTGTCATCATAAGACAGGTTGCCATAAATATAGACAGTAATGTAGTCTTTTTCATTCTGATCTCTCCTTGCGCGCAGCCGCGCCGATGTCTGGAAATCTCCCGGATCCTCTTACAGTTCGGCTGACGTATCCGCGCTCTGTCTGCCGACCGATATCTCAAGGTTGCCGTTTCTTGTACGAAGCTCATCGATCATAGGCTTTTCGGAGCCGTTCTCCCGGAATACGATATCGTATGTCAGCCTGTTGAGACTGCCGAGATTTGTGGTTTTGACCTTCATGAGCTTCCATTCTGATGTGTACTTATTCATTATATCGTCAAATACATCGCCAAAATTAAGGTCTTCCGGCACAGTTATTGAAAGAATTCTCCGAAGCTCGATGTTCTTCTTCTCTCCGAACCGTACCGCATTGTATATGAGCGTCACAACGCACATTATTACCGTAAAAAGAGCGCCGTATGCGGGATATCCCATACCGCAGGCAAGTCCGGAAGCCATTGCGAGGAATATCGCGGCTATCTCCTTTGCGCTGCCGGGAGCAGAGCGGAACCTTACCAGCGAGAACGTACCCGCTACCGCGACACTTGCTCCGAGACTGCCGCTTACCATCATTATTATCGCCGCCACCACAGCCGGAAGTGTTGCGAGAGTTACTACAAATCCCTTGCTGTATGTCGATCTGTAGGTGTAGAAAAGTGCCGTGATTAGTCCGAGCACCAGAGCCGTTCCTATCGAGATCAGAAAAGTTCCGATATCCATAGCAGCTGCCGTTCCGGCAGTAAATACGTTTCCAAAAATATTGTCAAGCACAGTAAGCGCCCCTTTCGTTCTTCTTTTCTTTCATTTCCGTTATCATCGTCGTATATGCGGTGCCGTATTTTGAGAAGGATACCTGTCTTATCCCGCCTTTGCTCAACAGCTCCACAAGCCACATCGGTATAGCTCCCGCGCACTTTATCTCCATGAGCGACTGTCCGGGCTCCAGAAGCTGTCTTCCGGAGGGACGTGACGTGAGCCGCACATTGTCCGTTCTCCAGAGGATATTGCGGTCGAATGTCACCCGCAGGTTCGGATCTTCCTCGCAGAAGTATGCGCTTCTGTCGTAGCAGATGTACATTGCCGGTATCAGTCCTCCGTAATACCTTACGAAGTAGTCTATCTCGCGTTCGATCTGTCCGTCTTTCGGAAGCTGCGTTCTGCCGCTTATGAATCCTGCCGCTTCATCCTGTGAAAGAGATATGCGGCGCTTGTACACTATGCCGTCGTACTTCTTTTTCAGCTCCATGAAGACCTTTCCGTCCTCTTTGACTCTGCCGTAGCTGCGTATGCGGAATTTTTCCTTATACACCGGCTTTTCGAGAGATCTGCGTATCAGCCGGAAATCCGGTGTGTCGCAGTAAATGTTGCATATCGTGCTTTCACCGTGTTCATCGGGTATCATCCGGCTTGTAAAAGCCTCTTCGAGCATCGTTCTCTGCGCCGGGGTCACCATGAATTTGATCTCCGCTCTTTTGAATGTTGTGATATCCATTGCGTTCTCCTTTATGTATCGGCTTATGCCGTTGTCGGTTTCTATGGCTTTATTATAAATGCCGAACTTTAAATCAACTTAAACTTTATCTGAAGATTGTGTGAAAAAAACGAAGCCCGGTATCGGCACCCAAAGTTCAAAAACCGGGTCTGATATAGTTGACTTTCATTAAAAAACGTGTTATAATAAATTGACTATCTGTAATAAAAAAGGGGGAGTACTCTAATGAGCAATGTTTTCTTTGACGGAAAAAAAGAAGTATCTAACGGCAGACCGCAGATATTTGTCGATCAGGCCGGGTATTTTCCCGAGAGCCGGAAGACCGCGGTGCTCCCGTTTCCGGCAGATATGTTCTCAATAGTGGACGAAAACGGTGAAAAGTACTTTGAGGGTGCAGTGAGCCATTTCGGATATGACGAGTGCTCCGGCGACGATGTTTATATCGCCGATTTCTCGTCCTTCAAAAGAAGCGGCAGCTACCGTATCTCCGCGGGGGGAGCTCTTTCCGCGCTTTTCCGCATAGGACACGGCGTTTACAGCAAGCTCTTCCGCGATACGGCAAAGGCATTCTATTATTTCAGATGCGGATGCTCTCTCGACGAAAAGTATGCCGGTGAGTATATTCATGATATCTGCCATACCGCAGAGGCGAAGATATATAACGGGGAAGGGACTGTCGATGTCACCGGAGGCTGGCATGATGCCGGAGACTACGGCAGATACGTCACACCCGGTGCCTGTGCCTGCGCGCAGCTCCTGTATGCGTACAAGCTGTTTCCGAAAGCGTTTGACGGGCTTGACCTCAATATACCCGAGAGCGGTTCGGGCGTGCCGGACATATTGAGCGAATGCAGATATGAGCTTGAATGGATGCTGAAAATGCAGCGTGAGGACGGTGCGGTATATCATAAGATCACTACCATGCGTCATGCTCCGTTTATTATGCCAGAAGATGATAAGGAGCAGCTTATTGTGTTCCCTATAAGCTCTATGGCTACTGCCGATCTGTGTGCGGTGTGCGCTCTTGCGGCAGGCATTTACCGTCCGTTTGACAAGGTATTCTCGGACAGACTCGCTAAAGCTGCTGATCTGTCGTACCGCTGGCTCAAGGCCAATCCCGATTTTGTTGCTTTTCATAATCCGAAAGGGTGCGATACCGGACTTTACGGTGAGTCAAGCGATGTTGACAACAGATACTGGGCAGCGGCGGAGATGTTCGTGCTGACGGGAGACAAGCGTTATTCGGCGGATTTTGTGAAGCTGTACCATGAGGGCTTCGACCGCGACGATTATGTGCGTGTGGCTCTCGGATACAGCGTTATCGGTGGACTCGGCTCATTGGCATATATCCTCTGCGATCATGAGGGCAGGGAAAACGCCGTGGCAAATGCTCTCAAGGAGCAGTTCTCGAATGAGGCATACTGGCTGCGCGACAAGTCGAAGGCAAGCGGTTACGGCGCTTCAATGGAGGACTGGGACTACTACTGGGGCAGCAATATGGTGCTTCTGCAGCATGCGATGAAATTCATACTTGCCGCGAAGTTTACCGGAAACAGCGAATTTTACGGGTATATCGAGGAGCAGATCCATGTGCTGCTCGGCAGGAACCCTCTTGGTATAAGCTATGTAACGGGAACCGGAGAGTACCGGTGCGAAAATCCGCACTACCGTATAGAGGAGAGCATACCCGGTCTTGTTATCGGAGGGCCGAATCGTGAACGAAACGATCCCGCCGCGGTAAGTCTGATACCGGAGGGTACACCGCCGATGAAGTGCTTTACCGACAACAAGGACTGCTACTCGCTGAATGAGGTCACGATCTATTGGAACTCTCCGGCAGTGTTTGTTCTCGCGTACCTGACAGGGTATGCCGATAATAGCGGGAGCTTGTGAGAGACGGGGCTTGACCCCCTAAACAAACTGCTGTATTTCAAAGCTGTCATCTATGGACGGGTGCATACCGAAACGCAGTTGGGTTGGTTAAAATTCCGTTAATAAAATCAAACATCTTGCTGTGACTATCATAGCAAGATGTTTTTGCGTTAATAAAAAACGGAATCTTTGCCAACCCCCATTCATTTCTTGCAGAGCGACCCATTGATGCGGCTTTGAAATACTGCATTTATTTAGGGTGTCCAGCCCCCTTTTTTAAAGGGGGTTGGCGGGGTCACAGGGGCAGAGCCCCTTCTCTGAAAGCCTCTCAAAGTTTTTCAAAACTCTATTTCCGGGTCATACCGGCGCAGCCAGATCTCAAGCTGTATAAGGTAGGCGAACATCTGCGGTGTGGTCATGAGCTGTCCGTACCAGTTTTCAGCGAAGCTGCTGCCCTCGGTAGCAATGAGCTCGTCTATTCTGGCTTTGTCGAGTATCGCTGTAAGCCGGCAGTCCGGTTCTTTCATAAGCCGGACGAATCTGTCAAATACCAGTCCGGCATAGGTAGGATTGTGAGTCTTTGGGTACGGCGATTTTCTGCGCCAAGCCACATCGTGGGGCAGATACTTCTCCGATATTTTGCGGACAAGCCCCTTTTCACGCCCGCCGAGCGATTTCATCTCCCACGGGATATTGTATGCGTACTCAGCTATCCTGTGGTCGCAGAACGGCACACGCACTTCGAGTCCGTGTGCCATGGAGCATCTGTCCTTGCGGTCGAGGAGTGTCTGCATGAACCAGTAGAAGTTCAGCAGGAACATACGCCGGCGAGCCTTCTCTTCGATGCTGTCCGAGTCGAGTACCGACAGAATATCCGATATCGAACTGTCGGCTGCGTTTCTCACATAATCCGCAGGGTGCAGTTTCGCGGCAAGCTCCGGACGAAGCAGTCCGGCACGCTTTTCTGTAGATCGAGCCCACGGGAAACCTTCCGCGAAAAGAAGCTCCGGCTTGTGGTACCACGGGTATCCTCCGAAGATCTCGTCCGCGCATTCGCCGCTTACCGCTACCGTGAAATCGCGCTTTACCTCGCGGCAGAACAGATACAGAGAGCTGTCGATGTCTGCCATTCCGGGGAGGTCACGGGCTTCCGCCGAAGCATCAAGCGCTTCCGCAAGAGCAGGCGAATCTATGATAATGTTCGTATGTTCCGAACCTATGAACGCACTCATCTCATCTATCCACGGTGCGTCTTCGTCCGGCTGGAATGCAGACGCTCTGAAGTTCCTGCGGTTATCCTTGTAGTCTATCGAGTATGTGTGCAGCCGTCTGCCCTCCGATGCATAGCGGCGTGCCGCGATCGCGCTGATAAGGCTTGAATCAAGTCCGCCCGACAGGAACGTACACAGCGGGACATCGCTAACAAGCTGGCGTTCAACACTGTCCTTTATCAGCCAGCCGAGATGCTCCGCGGTCTCGGAAAGGCTCTCGCTGTGCGGAGCGGCTCTGAGCTGCCAGTAACGTCGCTTTTTCAGTCCTGCCGGGTCAAATACGGCGCATTCTCCCGGCTTTAATTCTTCTATCCCGCTGAATACGCCGAGTCCGCCTTTCCTGGCGGGTCCGAGCAATATCAGCGAAGCTGCGCCTTCTTCGTCTATTGCCGGTGTCACCTTCGGGCAGGCAAACAGTGCCTTTATCTCCGATGCGAAAACGATACCGCCGTTATAGACGTGGTAGAACAGCGGCTTTACGCCGGCTCTGTCACGGGCAAGAAACAGCTTTCTGTTCATCTTGTCCCATACTGCGAACGCATAGATGCCGTTGAGACGCTGCAAACAGTCCCCACCCCACTCGGCATACGCTTTCAGCAGCACCTCGGTGTCACTTGCGGTATCAAATGTGTGTCCGAGGTTCTTCAGCTTTGAGCGAAGCTCCGATGTATTGTACAGCTCGCCGTTATATACTATTGTATATATGCCGTATGTCATAGGCTGAGAGCCGTTTTCCGGATCTATGACGCTAAGGCGCCTGTGAGCGAGCAGACATCCGTTATCGCGGAAGCTGCCCTTCGCGTCGGGACCCCTGTGAGCGACAGCCGCGCTCATGGCTTCTATCACGTCCCCGTATTCTTCAAGACTGTTGTTCATATCAGTCCAACCTGCTATTCCGCACATACCGATTACCTCCAATATTGTAGATCTTCTGCCGCATTTTATCTTATACAGCGGGAGCGAAAGCGGATCTCCGATCTTTTTCGCTGTAACGGATTTTTTCATATTATATGCCGCCGTGCATGAAGTTGACACTTTGAGAACAACTGTAAGGCATAATTGCCAAAAAATCTGATGGGATTTGTACAAATTCGACAAAGATAATATCATAATTCAAAACCCCTTGAAAAAAAATCAAAAGTAAGGTATAATAGTTGTTGTATGAAAAGATATTCCGCTAAATAAAAAAGAACAACGGAAGTCAAAAGAAGGAGATAATGAAAATGGCATTGAAGGTCAACGACAAATACCTTGCGTCTTTCGTTTCGGAGCACGAGTTCAGGGGCATTCAGCCTGCTGTCAGCGCTGCTCACGAGTCACTGTCCGCAAAGACCGGGCTCGGAAATGATTTCCTCGGCTGGACAACACTTCCCGCCGATTATGACAAGGACGAGTTCGCAAGGATAAAGGCTGCCGCGGAAAAGATCAGAAAGAACAGCGAGGTGCTGCTCGTTATCGGTATCGGCGGTTCGTATCTCGGCGCGAGAGCCGTTATCGAGGCTATAAAGTCAAGCCTTTACAACTCACTTAAAAAGGATACCCCCGAGATCTACTTCATCGGCAACACCATAAGCCCCACATATCTTAATGAAGTGATATCCCTCGTAGAAGGCAGGGACTTTTCGGTAAACATAATCTCGAAGTCCGGTACTACCACAGAGCCCGCTCTTGCTTTCAGAGTATTCAGAGGAATGCTTGAAAAGAAGTACGGCACAGAGGGCGCAAAGGAGCGCATCTTCGCTACGACAGACGCGAAGAGAGGAACGCTTAAGGAGCTTTCCGACAAGAACGGATATGAGACATTCGTTATCCCGGACAACGTAGGCGGAAGATTTTCCGTTCTCACAGCTGTGGGACTTCTCCCGATAGCAGTTGCCGGATGTGAAATCGACGCTCTCATGAACGGCGCAGCTGCCGCAATGAACGATTATAACGATCCGGATATAAACAAGAACGACTGCTACAGATACGCAGCTATAAGAAACATTCTGTACCGCAAGGGCAGAGCGGTCGAGATGCTCGTAGCTTATGAGCCCTCTTTCGCTATGATGAACGAGTGGTTCAAGCAGCTCTACGGCGAGAGCGAGGGCAAGGACGGCAAGGGTCTCTTCCCGGCAAGCGCCGTGTTCTCAACAGATCTGCACTCCCTCGGTCAGTTCGTTCAGGACGGCTCGAACATACTGTTTGAGACCGTTGTACAGTTCGGTAAGGCACAGAAGGATTTCTACATAGAGAAGGATCCCGTGAACGGCGACGGACTCAACTTCCTCGCGGATCAGAATATGTCCGTTGTTAACCGCAAGGCGTTCGAGGGAACTGTTCTCGCACATACGGAGGGCGGCACACCCAATATCGTGCTTGAAGTTCCGGAGATGAACGAGTACGAGATCGGCTACATGATCTACTTCTTTGAGAAGGCGTGCGCGATATCCGGATATATGCTTGGAGTAAATCCGTTCGATCAGCCCGGCGTTGAGAGCTATAAGAAGAATATGTTCGCTCTCCTCGGAAAGCCCGGCTATGAGGACAGAAAGTCCGAGCTTGAAGCAAGGTTGAACTGAGCCGGCAGGCTCTTAACCGGCGAAAGCCTATAAAACAAATCAAAACAAACGGAGGACATTATTATGGTAAAATTAATCGCAGGTAAAAAGGGAGCGGGAAAAACAAAGCTTCTCATAGAGGCGATCCATAAGGCTGAAAAGGAGAGCAAGGGCAATGTTGTTGCTATCCAGTACGGTTCTTCCCTGAACGTTGACATTTACCACAAGATCCGCCTCATCAATATCGAGGATTACAAGATCAATGATTACGATGATATGTATGGCTTCATCGCCGGAATGCTTGCATCTAACTATGATATCACAGATATCTTCATTGACGGTACTCTCCGTATCGTAGGCCGTGATCTCGAAAAGGTAGGAAAAATGCTCGACAGGATCGCCCTTATCACGGAAAACGTGACTGTAACATTCACGATCTCCGCTGAATCTGCGGATTTCCCCGAAGATGTGAAAAAATATCTCTGATAGCTATTGACAAATAATGATATTTATGCTATAATATCAAGCGTGCCGATTTTAGTGCATATTTGGTGCATTAAGTCATAAATATCGTTAGTATTAAGGGAGGTGCGAATAATGGCAGTTCCGAAGAGAAAAGTATCAAAGGCAAGACGTGACAAGAGACGTTCACAGGTATGGAAGTTATCTGCACCTGCTTTTTCACGCTGTGACAACTGCGGCGAGCTCAAGCTTGCACATAGAGTTTGCGGCAACTGTGGTTATTACAAGGGTAAGGAAGTCATCGCTCACAGCGAGGCTTGAGTACCGAAAGTCTTTACGCAGGATCATGCAGCGGTGCCGGAAAGGCATCGCTGCTTTTCTGTTTGATAAGGCACGAAAGGAGTGAGGTCCATGGCAGTTGTTATAACATCGGTAACACCCCGTTCTCCCGCGGCAAAGGCAGGAGTGAAGGCGGGTGAAACTCTCCGCGCCATAAACGGTCATGAGATAAACGATGCGCTCGATTACGGCTTCTACTGCTATGAACGCACACTTCAGCTCGATCTCGGCACCCGAACTGTCAAGGTGCGCAAACGCGATGATTACGACGATATCGGTCTGAATTTCGAGACCTATCTTATGGACAAGAAGCATTCCTGCCGCAACAAGTGCATTTTCTGCTTTATCGACCAGCTTCCGCCCGGAATGCGTGAAACGCTGTATTTCAAGGACGATGACAGCCGCCTGAGTTTTCTGCAGGGCAGCTATATCACCTTAACCAATATGAATGACGCGGATATCGAGCGCATCATAAAGATGAAACTCAATGTCAATGTTTCGGTGCATACCACGGATCCGGAGCTGCGGAAGAAGATGCTCTGCAACCGGTTTGCCGGAGATGTTCTGCGGTATATAAAGCAAATGGCGGACGGCGGCATCACCATGAACTGTCAGATCGTCCTCTGCCGCGGCTGGAACGACGGTGAGCATCTGCGCCGCACATTGTCCGATCTGACCTCGCTTGTCCCCGCCGTACAGAGTATAGCGGTAGTGCCGTTCGGCGCGACCAAATACCGTGAAGGACTTCCGGAGATAGCGCTGCACGACGAGAACTCGGCGGCGGAAGCAATAGATATCATCGAGAGCTTCGGTGATGCGCTGCTCGAAAAGTATGGTGAGCGCATTGTCTATCCCGCGGACGAGCTGTTTCTTACGGCGCACCGTCCCGTACCTCCCGGAGAGTACTACGGCAGCTACGACCAGTATGAGAACGGCGTGGGTATGTGGGCTTATTTGCGTGACGGATTTGAGGAGGCACTTGCGGATATTGACGGCGACGGCAGGGAAGATGTTGTAACCTGTGCTACGGGTGTGCTTGCGGCTCCGCTGATACGGGAACTCGCCGGTAAGCTGACGGAGAAATTCCCGAATGTACGGGTGACGGTGTATGCCGTAAAGAACGGGTTTTTCGGTGAAACGGTGACGGTCGCGGGACTTACTACGGCCTCCGATCTTATAAAGGTACTGACACCGCAGAAGGGAAGTCTCGGAAGCCGCGTTCTTATCCCGAAAGCCATGCTAAAAGCGGACGAGGCGGTATTTCTTGACGATCTGACGCTTGACGAGGTGTCGGACAGGCTTGGCGTTCCGGTGATCCCTGTAGGGGAGGAACCGGAGGATCTTATCGGTGCGATGATCGGAGAATAATGCCCGGATTTTGTCGCAAAAAGGCATATTTTAACATTTTGTAGAACTGCACAAAGTGACTATACTGAAAGTATAATCGAGGGTCCGATAACAGACTTTTCCACACAGTAACCGTTCTGTAACAGCTTAATAAAGTTAACAAAACCGCCATATTGCACAAATTTCAACAGTTTGATTTATTTGACTTTACAAATAATAGGCGGTATAATTCAGTAAAACAGCCAATAATGATTAATGAAGGAGCAGGACTTGTATCAGACTTGATGCCTGAAAGGAAGGAAGCTGTATGCTGAAAACGCTGTATTCGAGACATGGAGGTGCCGTGACCGGCAGAGCTGCTGTTATATTATCGGTAGTTATGGTAGTTACCGGCATATTCTCGCTCAGCGCCGCAAAGTATGTGGGTTTGCTGAATCTTGCCTCGGTGACGGATAACGGCTACACGGTCAGAAGACTTACGGGCGCACAGACTGCTGAAGCGTTCGTCAATGAAGTCAAAAAAGGCATAGCACCCTATGACCATGTAAAATATAAAGGAACAGACGAGCGCGGCGGTTATGTCGCGGAGATCGAACACGCTTTCTATGTAAATATAGAGGTCGATGATAAAACGATCCCGGCTCTCGCGGCAGGTATCACCGTTGCGGAGCTTCTTGAACGTGAGTGCGTTGAGCTCGGAATGTATGACGAACTGAATTATCCCGCCGATACAGTAGTATTTGAGGGAATGGATATCATAGTGTCCCGCGTTGAGTACCGAAGCGAGACAAGAACACAGATCGTACCGTATGAGACGGTATATGAAGATACGCCTACACTGAAGATCGGTGACACAAAAGTAATGCAGGCGGGAGTTGACGGAACATCCGATGTTATCATTACAGACAAGTACGTTGACGGCAGATGGGATTCCAGCAATGTTGAGTATGTCAGCGTTACCGAACCCGTAAATGAGATCATAGCACGCGGTACGGCACTTGCAGACCCTGTAAGCAAGCGTCAGGGCAACTTTACGCTTGAAAACGGCATACCGACCGAGTACGAATATGTGCTTTACGGAAAAGCTACCGCATATACCGCACGCGACAATCACGGCACCTACAGCGGCAGACCGCTTATTATCGGTTCCGTTGCGGTTGATCCCGAAGTCATACCTTTCGGTTCCGAGCTTTATATTGTATCGCGTGACGGCACCCACGTTTATGGCTATGCTATAGCGTCCGATACCGGCGATCTTACACAGGCAGGTGTGCTTGTAGACTGCTTCATGGGACGCACGGACGAGTATTACGGTGATGCCTGCCGCTGGGGAGCGCAGTTCTGCGATGTTTATGTCCTCAAAGAAGGCAATAACAGTGTTATATGGAGAGACGGATTTGTCTCCTGATACGTTAAACAAGACCGCCGGATATTTCGGCGGTCTTTTAATTGACTTTTGCAGTCGGATGTGGTATAATGCATTATATCCGGAAATCGAGTGTTCCGGACCTCTGCATAGTAACACAGAAAGAAAGGAATAATTACAATGAAAAACAAACTATTTGCGGTAGCTGCGGCAGCAGGGATTATCCTTACGGCTGCGGGCTGCGGTAAGCAGGAAGCTGTCACCGGTGATACTTCTGTATCGGGCAAGATAGAAATATACACCTCGATGTATGAAGATATAATCGACAACATGGAAACGACCCTTGAACAGAAGTTCCCCAACCTCGATATTGAATTCTTCCAGGGCGGTTCCGGCACGATACAGTCTAAAATAGCCGCAGAGATGGATTCCGGAAAGCTCGGCTGCGATATACTCATGGTAGCTGAACCCTCCTATTCGCTGGAGCTCAAGGATGCCGGAATACTCCACCCGTACAAGTATGCGGACGCGGATAAGCTCATGTTCGATTACGACAAGGATGGCTACTGGTACCCCGTGAGAGTGTGCAACATGGTACTTGCGTACAACCCCGACAAGTGCAAGAGGGAAGAAGTCCCCACTTCTTTCAAGGATTTCGCCGAAAACAGCGCAATGAAGAACGAGCTTTCGATGAGCAACCCGCTCACATCGGGAACCGCATACTCTTCGGTTGTGGGACTGCTCGACAAGTACGGTGAGGGTTACTTCAAGTCGCTCAATGCACAGAACGTTGCGATAGAGTCCGGTTCTGTAGCGCTCACAAAGCTCGAAACGGGCGAGTGCAAGGAGATAATGGTACTCGAAGAGTCTGTACTTAAAAAGAGACAGGAGGAAAACTCATCTCTTGAAGTCATATATCCCGATGACGGAAGTATTCCGATCCCGTCGCCCATTATGATAATCGACGAAGCACACTGTGCAAACAACAATATAGCCGCTGCCGAAGCTGTTGAGGAATTCTTCCTCTCTCCCGAGGGTCAGAAGCTCATCATAGACGGCTGGATGTACGGTGTAAGAAATGATATGGAGGAACACCCCTACGACTCTGTTACTCTGCCGAAGCTGCTTGAAAACACTATCCCCGTTGACTGGGAAAAGTGCTATAAGCAGAGAGAAGAGATCCGCACGATGTTCCAGAACAACGTGACTATTCCCGGCTGATGTCTTCGTCCCGCGGCAGGGCATTAATATGATATCAAAGGGGCGTATTTCTGCGCCCCTTTCTGCAATGAACGAGGTGTTAAGTGGAAAAGAAGAGAAAGTTTTATTTTGACATAAAATGGCTGTTCATAATCGCGATAGTGGGGTTTCTGCTGGTATTTCAGGTTTTCCCGCTGCTGTATCTCGTTATCCGTGCGTTCTTCGTTGACGGACAGTTCACGACAGATGCGTTCACAAGGATATATTCGTCGGATATCAACCTGTCATGCGTGCTGAATACTCTCGTTGCCGCGTCCCTGTCAATGGTTTTTGGTGTGCTGATAGCTCTTCCGCTCGCGTTTCTTGTGGGGCGCACCAACCTTTACGGCAGATCACTGTTCAGATCACTGTTCCTTATGACATACATGGTGCCGCCGTATGTGGGAGCTATGGCATGGCTGCGTCTGCTCAACCCGAAGGTAGGAACGCTGAATATGCTTCTGATGAACGTATTCGGGCTGTCTGACGCGCCGTTCAATATTTACTCTATACCCGGTCTGGTATGGGTGCTTACCACGTTCTACTACCCTTATGCGTTCATAACTCTGTCAAGGGCAATGGAGAATATGGATCCTTCGCTTGAGGAATCCGCGCGTATTTCGGGCTCTTCTCCGCTTAAGACGCTGTTCACCGTAACTCTGCCGCTTATGCTGCCGTCGATCGCCGCTTCCGCACTGCTCGTATTTGTGGCTGCCGCTTCCTGCTACGGCATACCGTCGATAATAGGCGCTCCGGCAAAGATATACACGATAACCACCCGTATAGTCGATTATGTGTATATCGGCTCGGCGGACGGGCTAACAGATGCTACCGTGCTTGCTGTGTTCCTCATGGTACTTGCGCTGGTGATACTGTTCATATCGAATTTCGTTATCGGCAGGAGAGACTACATAATGATCTCCGGCAAGTCTGTACGTCCCAATATCGTCGATCTGGGAAAGTGGAGACTTCCGCTGACCATACTTGTCGGTCTGTTTGCGGTCGTTGTCATAGTTATACCGTTCATATCGGTATTTGCGACCTCGTTCACCGTTAATATGGGTAAATCGGTATTCGAGGACGGCAACTTCACCTTAAAATACTGGGAGACTATCTTCTCCCGCAGCTCGATACGTTCATCGACAGGCAACAGCATTATCACATCTGTATGCGCGGCATCGTTCGGTATGATAATATGCATCATAATGGCATATCTTCTCAAGCGAACAAACGTACCGGGCAGAAAGATACCGGATTTTCTTATAACAGTCGGGTCCGGAACACCGAGCGTGGCAATCGCTCTTGCGCTGATAATGACCATGTCCGGAAGGTTTGGTATAAATATCTACAACACGATATGGATAATGATAATCGCGTATATGATAAAATATATGCTTATGGGTATGAGGACTGTGGTCTCGGCGCTCTCACAGGTGAGTCCCTCGCTTGAAGAGGCGGCACAGGTGTCCGGAGCGGGGTGGCTGCGCAGGCTGAAGGATGTGATGTTCCCGCTGATAACTCCGTCTGTTGTGGCGGGCTGGTTCCTGATATTCATGCCGTGCTTCTATGAGCTTACCATGTCGAATATGCTTTATTCCGACAAGACCAAATCACTCGGTATAGAGCTTTATCAGTACCAGACGTATCACAGTCAGCAGACTGCCGCAGCTCTCGCGGGGGGCATACTGATACTCGTTGTGGTGCTGAATGTCATCATGAACAAGGTAACAAAAGGAAAGTTTTCGATCTGATTCACAATTCACAATCGTGCATTGTGAATTGTCAGAAGCGGGGGATTATAAATGTCTGTAATAACACTCGATCATGTTACAAAGAAATACGGAGATACAGTAGTGCTGAGCGACTTTACCGATGAATTCGGAGACGGTGAGTTCATAACTCTGCTCGGCCCCTCCGGCTGCGGGAAAACGACCATGCTGCGAATGATAGCGGGATTTGAAAAGCCGACGACCGGTGAGATACGCATAGACGGTGTAACGGTAAGCTCCGCGGACACATTCGTTCCCCCGGAAAAGCGGGGACTCGGAATGGTGTTCCAGTCTTATGCCGTGTGGCCGCACATGAACGTCTTCAATAATGTGGCGTATCCGCTGAAGATTCGGAAGGTGCCGAAAGAGGAGATCCGGGAAAAGGTCGAAAAGGTGCTGGAGACTGTGCATCTGAGCCAGTACGCAAAGAGAATGCCCTCCGCGCTTTCGGGCGGACAGCAGCAGCGTGTGGCGCTTGCCCGTGCGCTTGTTGCCGAACCTAAGGTCCTGCTGCTTGACGAGCCGCTCTCCAATCTCGACGCAAAGCTGCGTGAATGTATGCGGTTCGAGATAAAGGAGATACAGGAGCGTCTGCATATAAGCATCATTTATGTCACTCACGACCAGAGTGAGGCTATGACGATGTCGGACAGGGTCTTCGTCATTAATTCCGGTGTATTGCAGCAATCGGGGACCCCCACGGAAATATACCGCTCACCAAAAAACCAGTTCGTAGCCGATTTCGTAGGCAAGGTAAATTTCCTGAAAGGAATTTCCGAAGGTGGTAAGATAAAGATCAGCGGTATAGACGAAACGCTTGATTACAGCGGTGATCTTACCGGAGAGGTAGATATCGCGGTGCGTCCGGAGAATATACGCATAGTACGGGAAAATGCGCATCTGCACGGAAAACTCGTGTCGGAGTTCTTCACGGGAGACAGCGACGACTGCCGCATCTCCGTCGGAGAAAGTGTTCTGCGTGTTATTGCAGACGCGTCGGTGTACGGAAAGTACTCGCCCGATGATACTATCGGACTTGTAATAAATGATATGCTCGTATTTCCGCCTGCAAGCGACGATCTCAGAAAGATAATGACATAATGCTGTGCTGCATACAGACAATAATGCGCATCTCCGGCCGGGGCAGGGGATGCGCATTATTTTTCTTTGAATTGTGAATGGAAAAGTATCATACGGTATTTATTATCCACTCGCATATCGTATCGAGCGCGAGTTTCCCGTTCCCGACGTTGCAGTGGTTCTGTGCGTCTTCCTTGTCGGTGAACAGCCGGAATGTAAGGCTTTTCACATTTGTGAGCATATTTATCTCACGCCCGATCAGCCGGTAGTCGATGAAATGATCACCGTTCGCGCCAAGTATCAGCATATCCTGCGTTATTCTATCCGCCACCGGAGCAAGGTCGTAGAGCTTCAGCTTTTTTGCGTAGCTGTACGCGTCCGGCGCTTCGTAGGCGTAACAGCCGTGCTTTATTCCCCAGTCGATGATCGGGGATCTTTTTGCTTTCCTGCCGAAAACGAGATTGAGCAGCGGACGGGCATGGAGCTTCATCAGTGTGCGGAATGCCCGCTGTGTTGACTGCGGCTGCATACTTACCAGAATGTCCTGAAAACACGGAAATACCGACCAGGCGACTACTTTTGTGATGCGCTTGTCGAATGCGGCGGCACGGGGTGCGAGATATCCGCCGAGTGAAATCCCCACGATAGTAATGCCGGAAAGGTCGAAAAAGTCCAGTACAGCTTTGACGGGCTTTTCCCATTCATGCGTAAAGTGCATACCCTGCATACGCATCACGCCGCCCTGTCCGGGACCCTCGAACAGATATACCTCAAACCCTTTTTCCTGCAAGTACAGGAGTGAGAACAGGAACTCCTCGAAGTAGCTGTCGTTGCCGCCGTGTATCAGTATCTTCCCCTTGCATTCACCGAAGGGTCTGACGTGCATAACAGGCAGCTTCACATTCTCATAAGGCACATCATACCGTTCTATACGCGGGTTGTCCCCCTCGAAATAATCCGCGTAATATTCATAAAACAGCTTTGTTGCAAGCTCATAGTATTTCCGTTTGTCGGGGTCGCCGTCATACATGAAAAACTCGCTCATGCGGTAGTACGCTATAGCGTTTCCCGTTCGCTCCTCTGACATCGCCGTGTCGCCGAGCTTTATCAGCTCACGCTTCCAGTCGGCGCTGTTTTTTATCTTCCCGGAAATCGGCTCAATATCTTCGAGCCGGCCGCCGTCCCAGTTTATAACGCGGTTGAGCTGATAGTCGAAGTTGCGCTCGCCGTTCAGTTTATAAACGCCCTTTTTCAGTACTATCGGCTGTGATATGTCATATTTTTTCATTGCCATTCTCCCTTTTTTCTGCGGTCATTCAGTCACATTACAATAAGCGACTGCTTACGATACACTTATCACACCCGCATTCATTGAATAGCATATATCCGCATATTCTGCCGCGTCCTTTTCGTGCGACACCATAAATACCGATGTTCCGTTTCCGGCAGCTTCCTTAAGAATATTCAGCACAAGCTCTGTATTCTCGTCATCGAGGTCGCAGGTCGGCTCGTCTGCAAATATTACATCGGGCTTTCGTATCATTGCACGCGCTATCGCCATTCTGCGAAGCTCTCCGCCGGACAGTGCCGAGGGCAGTTCGTCTTCAAGCTCCGCTATGCCGAACCGTGACATAAGCTCACGGGCATAAATGTGCGCAGCTGTGCGTTCATCGGAAGTACCGTGTATCATAAAGGAGAGGCAGATGTTTTCGATCACGGTGAGACTTCCGACAGCGGTCTGTCCCTGCGGTACAACTCCGATGTGCTTCATGCGGAAATCCGAAAGCCTGTCGTCATCGAGCGCGCAGATGTCGGTATCACCGTACATCACTTTTCCCGAAGCGGGTGCAAGCAGTCCCGCAAGCATATTCAGCAGCGTCGATTTTCCGCTTCCGGAACGTCCCATAAGCAGCGTTAATTTTCCCTGTTCTATCATTATATCAGTGGGTTTTACAGCAATAAACCGGTTCGTGCCTCTGCCTTGACGGATAAATTCCTTGCTTATATTATCTGCGGCGATCGTCATCAGTTGTCACCTCTCAATATCAGCCCCGCGTCGAGCCTGCTTATCCGGTGTGCGGAATAAGCGGAGGCTGCTGCTCCCGCGGCTGCGGAAACGGCAGCGGCAGCGGTACAGAGAACCGCTATTACCCATGCTTCCGGAAGCAGGAACGGAAGGCCTATGCTTTCCTCGATAAGTCCGTTGAACGGAAGCATTATCAGAAGTCCCGCCGCTATTCCGGCTATACCGCCCGAAAGTGTTATTATAAGCGCTTCCGAAACGACAGTACGGGATATTTTTCTGCGTGAGGCTCCCGCTATGCGAAGTACGGCAAATTCTTTCTTTCGTTCGTTGACCGACAGTGTGAACGCGAGGAACAGTATCACAAGTCCGAGGAGCCATACCGCGCACATCAGCACTCCGATGATACCGGAAACGCCGGTCAGGCTGTCCGAAACGCCGGATATCATATCTTTCGTCCTGAACGATTTTGTACGGCGGACGTGAAGATTGAGATCGTTAAGCACCTCGTCCACGGGATGATCGTCGGACACCTTTATCAGAATGCAGGACACGACCCTGTCGGGGTCGATACCCTTGAAATCGTTCATTCCAAGCTCCAGCGACGAGGCTATCAGTTTCTTTATCGTGTCCGTATTCGTATAGACTGCGGTATCGAGATCGGTTCCGGTCTTGTCGAGCTTCGCAACAACATTGCATTCGACATTGTAGAATGTTATCGTATCTCCGACAAATACGCTCAGGTCATTGCCGACGACCACATCGAGAAGTCCGAGCTCCCCGCCGGTGCTTTTGCGTATCCACGGAGATACCGTGAAATCCGTTTCGGGGTCATATCCGATTATCTGCAAGGGGACAGAGCAGCAGCCGGAGCTTGCCGACGCGAGAAAGAGCTGCGCGGATATTTTCTCTATGCCTTCACGCGCGGCGACTTTGTCGTAATATGATCTGTCCATATAGAAGTAACCCATGCTGCCTTGCAGGACGATATTTTCGAAATTCTTTTTTGAAGCTGCGGATGCAGGCACTACCATAATGTCCGCGCCGAGACGCGCTTCGAGAGCCCCCAGACCCGTTTTCAGGCTTGTCACCGTTATTGTTCCGATGACTATCGAAGCAGCCATTACCGCGGTGAGTATCATCAGTGCGAGCGACCTTGCGGGTCTCCCTTTTACATTCTTGAACGAAAGGCTGTCGGTAAGTTTCATTTGTTTTCTTCCTTCTTGCGGAGTATCATTACAGCGTTCACAAGCGCTGCTGCCGCGATAAGGCAGGATATTACAATGACAGCGGGGCGCATTGCCGTATGACACCGCATCATCGGCATTTTGCAGAGCGGTATAAGTATATCCGGCATTACCGCTGTGATTGCAGCGATCGGTATTAATGCGAGTGAAGCGCCGGATGCTGCTTTTCCTTTTCCGGAAACAAGCACGATCAGAGATATTGCCGTAAGGGCAAGTCCCGCGCCGAATACCGCCTGCTCAGCCCAGTGACAGTTCATGAATGATCCGTCGTCATGTGCGGCGCATGCCGGAAATATTAATTTTGTGCCGGCTGTGAGCATGATACTCAGAATTAATAAAATAATGCCGCCGATCCTGCTTTTGATCTTGTTCATTGTTTTTCTCCCCGATAGATATAATTGCTTTCCGACATCGGATATCTCTCATAGAATTCCGCTGTCGAATATTGTTCGTCTCTTATGTGCGTTTCCGAAAATTCCTTGTCGCTTTTCAGAAAATTATGGTGAGTGCCGCTCTGTGAATCCCACGTTACATCTATATTGTAATAAACTCCGGCTAACCCGGTTATATTCCAGGCATGATATCCGATGCCGTCTTCGTTGACCGCATTACCCGTTATAACACGGGCATCTATACCCACTTCCCGAAGAAGTCTGTACATAAGAACACTGTAACCCTGACAGCAGGCACAGCCGTTTGTGAGCGCACCGTAAGCCGTGGATTTGAGATGATAGTGAGGATTCTTCTTGTGTACCTTGTCGTACTTCACATTTTCATAAACGTAGTTATATACCGCGCTTATTTTTTCGTATTCGCTTTTCCCGCCGACATCAAGTTCCGCAACGATCTCCGATATTCTTTCGTCAACAGTCTTTTCCTGATTCGGAGTTGTGAAATACTCCGGAAAAATATCTATGGTATAGGAGAACCTGTCTCCGTTTTTCTCGTAACTGTATTCGGTGCGGTAGCCGCCGTACTGGTGATAAAGATAATCGCCCATGCACGGGTCGCCGGTCTCGGACATTGCGAACATCACAAGCTCGTCGATAAGAGGGTAGATATCGTCCATATTGTCCGAGCCGGACTCGTAGCATACCGTTATTTTCGGACACCGCGCCCTGAATGCTTCCCGTATCTCTTCAATGACACTGTCGGCATTGCCGAATGTGATGCTGAGATCGCGGCGCACATCGTAATGATATCCCGGTACGGCGCAGCCGGAAACTGCGATGATAAAGACCGCACCGATAACGGCAGATATTTTCTTTGTTTTCAGAGTAATTATGCGAGCCACCTCACAAAGTACACAACGAAAGCTATACCCGAAACAAGCAGCAGAACCGAGAATATGACCGCCATATCCGCGATAAGTTCTTTTGCTCCCCGGATACCGGATCCAAGCATCATCGGGCGTATGTTTGTCACTATATGCAGGAGAACGGACAGCACGAGCAGTATCGACATTATCAGCTGCGGCACATCAAACAGATTAAGCCGGAAAGCGCCGCCGCTTCCGTGTCCCATGAAAAGAATGATATGCGCCGCTACGAAAAACATCACAGAAAAGCCGCTTATGCGTCTTATCCAGAACAGCTTGTTTTCCCGGAAATATGAAGCTCCAGACTTTTTCATCGCAGCAAGCGTATCTGCGGTCAGCTTTATGCCGATGACAGTATGCGCACCGACAGCTGCTATCAGCAGCCACGAACCGATCTTCATAATGACATTTCCGCCAGGGACAAGTCCGGTGAGCTGTAAGCTCCCGATAATGATATGAAGGAGAAACAGCGTTATGATCGTATGTGCGAGTATAGCGTTGAATTTTCTCATACAGACTCGTCCTCCACAGCGATATAATCGACGTTCTTTCCGTCATATATGCCTGTGATATCATATCTTCCGGCAGCTTCGGCGGAAACGATCATCAAATCGAACCTGCCGTTCTCTGCCTTTGACAGCGTCAGCACGGGATCACCCGCTGTTACCTTCATCTGGTTTTCCGGGAGCCGCGACATGAAGCTCTGCGCAAGCGTCAGCGCACCCGAATCGCCTTTCAGAGTCACACATTCGATGTCGTCGAAAATTATCGTGAACTCGCCGCCGGAAAAAAATTCGTGCCACGCGGCAAGGTCGCTTTCGCTTCTGTGACGGTCACGGTTGATGAGCACCGTGTAGCTGCCGGAGGGTTTGTCAATAATTACAGAAGCGGAAGAAACCGCGTCCGCGCCGCCGGAAAAGACTGTAAATCCTCCGGCAAGTGCGAACGGCACCGCGATAAGCAGTGATATTCCCGCAAGACAGACTGCGATATGTTTTATGACCCGCGTCATTATTTCTGCTCCGCCTGTGCGAGCGCGGCATCGGCAGCTTCAACGAACTGTCGGTAGTTAATGGTCGCGCCGCTTATCGCGTCAACCCCGTCAACACTGCCTGCAAGAACAAGCTGTTCCGCATATTTTTCGCAGGCTCCCACTGCCTTCTGCGCCTTGTTGTAAAAATCCTTGTTTGCGATACTGCCGGACTTCATTCCGTAGTCTTCGCCCTTTACCGTGCCGTCAAGCTCGTAAGTCCTGAACGTGCAGTCCGTAATTGCGCCGTCCTTTATCGTAACGGTCACAACACCGTATCCGTTGCCTTCTTCGGAGCCGTCTTCATTGATATACTCCGCACTTCTCGCTTCATACGTTCCGTCCATGTATGAAACAGCGGAACCGCCGCAGCCCGCGAGCATCGCAATACCCGCGAAAGCCGCGATGACCGCATATCTTTTTTTCATATTTCCACCTCATTGTCGAATTTTATCTCACCGGTAAAATTCTCGTTTATCGTTTCCTTGTGCAGCTTTCCGTTTCGCAGATATACCGTTCTCTGCGCGACTTCCGCGACCTCGGGGTCGTGTGTTACGACTATGAGCGTCGTACCCTCGCTGTGCAGCTTGTGGAACAGATCGACAACAATCTTTTCGTTCGCGTCGTCGAGGTTTCCGGTAGGCTCGTCGGCAAGGATTATCTCCGGGTAGTTTATCAGTGCGCGTGCAACGCATACTCTCTGCTGCTCGCCGCCGGAAAGCTGACTCGGCAGATGCTTGGCTCTGTCCGCAAGACCGACGCGGTCAAGCGCTTCAAGCGCTTCCTTTTCATCGGGAACACTGTGGTAATACTGTGCAAGCATCACGTTTTCTATCGCCGTAAGATATCCGACAAGGTGGAACTGCTGGAATATCAGCCCTATCTTGTCGCGGCGTATAGCGGTAAGATTTTTCGCGCTCTCCTTTGCAATATCGACACCGTCGAGCAGGACTTCGCCTTTGCTGGGCTTATCCATGCAGCCGATAATGTTCATCATTGTACTCTTTCCGGAGCCCGAAGGTCCCATGATCGAGAGCCATTCGCCCTTTTCGACCTTCAGATTGACATCATCGAGTGCGTGAAGGTCTCCGTATATTTTGTAGATGTTTTTTAATTCAAGCAGACTCATAATAGCTCACCTATTTCTGAATATTCATTTGGGGTACAGCGTCACGCTGCCGCCGGTGCAGGGCGGCGTTAGCCCTGCCGCTGTCCGCGTAGGACAAGCGCGTAAGCGCCGCTGTACATTACTCGCCTTTGAGCACAAGCGCCGGATCGACCTGTGTGGCGCTTCTTATCGGAAGCAGGCACGAAACGCCGGTGACCGCTACCGACACAAGTATCGTTATCGGTATCAGCAGCGGCATGAATGAGATCGAGCTGCTGAAAACATTGATGCTGACCTGCTGTGCGAAGATAAATCCGAGAGCAGCACCTATCGTTCCGCCTGCCGCGCCGAGCAGTATGCCCTCGCCCATAAATTCCGCAATAATTCCTCCGTTGGACGCGCCTATCGCTTTTCGCAGACCTATCTCTCTGCGGCGTTCGGTTACTACCGCTGTCATAGTCGTCGCAACGCATATCATTGTGAGAGCAAGCACTATGACCGTTACAAGCAGTACAAGCGCCTGCAGCTTCGTGAGCACCGCTGATTCGGATTCCGTCACGCGCTTGACGAGCCTTGCGCTTACTCCTGGAACATTCGCGCTTATATTGTCCGCATATTCATTCAGCTTGTCGGACTTTGCCGATACCGAAAGCTCCGCTAGATCTATCTTTCCGGAAATACCCGTAAGCTCTTCGAGGTCGGTCATCGTGATATATACATAATCCTCTTCGGGGCCGCCCGTTTCGAGAATGCCCGCCACCGTCATATCCATCGTGTTGTCAAGTATGGTCTCGCCCTCTTCCGGTTCCGGGTTTTCGGGTGTATAGTTCACAGTCACCTCGTCGCCTGTGCCGAGACGGAACTGCTCTGCAAGAGATGCGCCGAGAAGTATCTGACCGCTGCCGGACGGGTAAGAGCCCTCCACAGACCAGTACGGGCTTGTGAGTTTTGCCTGCTCCATATCCGTTCCCGCTGCCATGACGGGAAGCTCATGTATTCTTACCGATTCATAGCGGTAAGGTGTCACGCCGACGATATCCTTGCTGTCTATGTACGACTTTCCTTTGGTGATATCGTCACTTGTGAAATGTCCGTCCGTGGGCGTGAATATCATATTCGCGCCGTAGTTGCGGAACTGTGCGCCCATTTGTCTCGGAACATCGACATATATCGTAACAAGTCCCGAAAGGATCGCCGCGCCTATCGCGATAGAAAGCAGGGCAACTATCATTCTTGACCGGCGGCGTATAAGCGAAGCGGTTATCATTCGCAAAAACATTTTTCTCTTATTCATGATGCCGCCTCCATTATCTTCCGTGAAGAACTTCACACGGACTCAGCCGCAGAAGCATTCTTATCGCGGGTATGCAGCCTGCAAGAGTAACGATTAACACAAGCACCGCAACGAGCGGGATTACCACAGGTCTCATCGTTATCGCCGAGCCGAATACCGAATGACCGATTATCTGCGCAAAGCCCCAGCCCGCGAAAAATCCGGCTGTGCCGCCGAATACAGCGGTCACCGTTATTTCGGTGAGCACAAGTCCCGAAACGGAGGAATTCTGTGCGCCTATCGCCTTCATAAGTCCCATTTCCGCACTGCGCTCCATTACGCTTGCGGTAACGAGATTGCAGATGCCGAGCGCCGCGCCGATAAGGCTGAGTATCGTTATCAGCGACATAAGGAGCTGTGTCTTTTCGAGTATAGCGCCTTCGGAATCGGCTACCTGTCTTACGGGAGAGGCTACCGAATCCGTAATTACCTCCTGTATCTGATAGCATATCGAGCTTGCGTATGCTGTGCAGTACCATGTTTCGTACTGCGCGATAGTCAGGGATTTAGGATCTTTAGCCGCCTTTATCGCAAGGTCGTTTTCCGGGGTAGTGAGAGCGCTGACTTCAATGCTGTCGATCTTTCCGTCCAGACCGTCAAGGGACTGCGCCGTATCTGCCGGCATGAATATCTTGTCGTCCTCATCGCCGCCTGCATCGAAAATACCGACAACATTCAGCGAAATATCCGAAACAGTGCCATTCAGGTGCAGAGTATCGCCCGACTTTATCCCGAGCTTTTCTGCAAGCGCTTTCCCGACCATTGCACCGTCTGCGCTGCCTGTCTGCTCGTCGAGCCATTTGCCGTCAACTATCTCCCACCAGCTTCTCATGCTCGTTACGCCCGCATCGAGCTGTTCGCCTGTCGGGAGCTCCATGTGGTGATTGAACCATGTTCCCACAGCAGAAACTTCCGTCCCGTCGTCGAGCTTCACCGAAGCGTTGATGAACGGCGCATAGTCGATGATGTTGAATGCCCAGAATATCGTCTTGATATTTCCGAGCTCGTCCTCGCGCAGATATGCACCGGTTCCGCCTTCGCCCTCAACTTCGTACAGGGAGGAAAGAACCGAGTTCTCCTTCGGTACGACGGTGATGTTCGCGCCGTATGTCTTGAGTTCCTGATTCACTTTGTCGCCGACATCGAGCATTACGCTCAGCATTGCCGTTGCGAGCGACGCACCGAGTGCTATGGTGAACGCGATCATCAGCATTTTCTTCCACTGCCGGAACAGCGTTCCGAATATCATTCTGAAAAACATACCGCGTCACATCCTTCCCGTAAATTCGCTCTCATGTTCGAGAAGTCCGGCTATCGGAACATATATAGTGCCGTTCTCTATATGATAGTCAATGACTATCGGATTGCAGCCGCCCTTGAATCCTATCGTGTTGATGTTCATAACAACGTCGCACAGCTTGCATACGACCTGACCGTCCTTTTCGTAATATCCCGTTTCGCCGCATATATCGCAGGCATCAAGCCCGATCCCGTATGACGAGGAATTCGGCTTTTTGATGACGATGAAGCGTATTTCCTTGCCGTTTTCGGTGTTGTAGCCGAAGCGGTGAAGATGACCGTCATCGACCATATCGAACGATACGCAGATGTTTCCGTCGATCTCCGGTGCGTGTTCCACGGGAGACAGCTCTATCGGCTTGTTGACATAAGCCTTTACCGCGGTCATGTTCAGCACGGACATGACAAGACAGCATACTACCGTTACCGACCAGCGTCGTATAACGATATATTTCTTTTTTATCTTGCGTTTCTGTGCTGGATTGTCATACGGCTCCTTCGCACGAAGGCTTTTTATCAGCAGCCCTATCGGTATCAGCAGTGCGATTGCCATTGCGGCGTAAATGAAAACATCGGAATGGTTTGACGAGAATTTTACGATATTGAAAAGGAATGTGTTGGATTTTATGAAGCGCTTTGTGATAAGCACGTTGATAATGACGGTTAACTGTCTTACCGCGTTTGCGGAAAGCGCAAGCGTCATTATAACAAAGGCAGATGTCTTTGAAAGCCTTGAAGTTCCGGCTCTGACGGCGAGACAGGTTATGAGCATGAGCACGCCGCCGAGCACCGCGCCGATATTCTTGAAAAGCATCGTTGTCGATACTACCGAGTTTTCGTTCAGCCATATCGTATAAGGATAGCCGAACCAGTCCGGCATCGCGTAAACCAGCATTCCCGCGAGTATCAGTGTGAGAGAAGCAAGTGATATGACACCGCAGCTTCGCGGCAGTTTCCGCCGAAGAGCCGCTGAGATGAAGAAGATCACTGTCAGCCCGAGCGATATGCTGAATATGTACAGATTGCAGAGTGCGGTGTCCACCAGCTTTGTCGCGTTCTTCATAAGTGACAT
>CACZGM010000044.1 GCA_902780695.1 uncultured Ruminococcus sp.
AATGCAGTGGGGTTGGTAGAGACTCCGTTTCCGAGAATAACAATAACAGCACAGAATAACGATCTGTGCTGTTTCTTTTACTATACAGAGCAGAGAATAGCTAACCGAGGTGGCGTACCCGCCCATAGAAGAATGTCGCTACGCAAAACGCCGCGGGGCGTTCCCCGCCCCCGCCAAAAGCAGAGGAGAAGCCGGTGCTGTTTCATTTTATTACAATATTCGTTCCGTTGGAATACGCCGACGCGTGAGCACGGTCCGAGTTTATGATCTGCGAAAATCCGCATATCTTCAGATACGTTCCGCCGTATATAACCGTCCTTGCGTGTATAGTCGCCTTTTTCGCAGCCTCAATTATCGAGTTCAGCTTCTCCACGCGTTCAATGACAGGTGCTTTTTCGGCAGCCTTCTGCGCCCTTACACGAAGCGCCGCTTCAAGGAATCCCTTGTCCTCCAGAGTCGCCGTGCCAGCCTTCTCCTTTTCGTGTATCCTGTTCACCTGCTCGTTTATCTTCTCTATCTCGCTGTCCGTCTTGGCTATGCGGCGTTCGAGAACCCTCAGCTCCTGCGTGAACTCCTCGCTTTCGCCCATGATTATATGCGTCTCGGCGTGCTCCCTTGTGCCGACAACTATGCAGTTTATGTCGCCGGTGCTGTAGATCTCGCCGCCGGATATGCGCCCGAAACCCTCGGTGCAGTCTATGCCGGTAACGGCTTTGACCTTGCAGCCGACTATGTTCGACGCGGTGATCCCGCTGCCCGCAACAAGAGTAGAATCCTCAAATTCCGTACCCCTGATATTGCCGGACTTCGCAGAGAGCGAAGCGTTCGTGACACGCCCGTCGATCGTGATGTTCTTCCCCGCCTCGATAACGCAGTTCGATACCGTGCCGCGGATAACAACGCTTCTTCCGGCTTTGACAACGCCCTTGCTGCTGACATTGCCGTTAATGATGACAGTCCCGCTGTACGAGATGACACCGTCCGCCTGATCTATGTTCTTGTCAATTATCTTTTCATCCACTATGCTGTAAACTCCGCCGCGGCATACAAGAGTACCGCCGTACTCGGCATAGTAGTGCGCACCCTTCTTCTCGATACCGTCACCGGTAAGGAACTCCGCAGTCTTTCCCGTTCCGGCGGGAACTACTCGTCCGTAAACGTCCTTTCCGTCTCTTCCCGGCTTCGGCGGTACAAGATGACAGATCTCCGCGCCCTTCTCGATATTCGGCACCTTTTTCTGCTCGGTAACGTCGTATTTCAGCTTCAGCTTTCCGTCGGTGCCTTCCGCGGGCATAATGCCGGAGGCTATGACCACATCGGTATTGATTATCTGACGCTCCGCGAGGTCTTTCACAGCCTCGTCGTCAATTCCGTAAAAGATACCGGCAGAAGATGCCGCGCGCATTATATCGTTCACGCCGAACGGCTTGTGGTTCTCGTTTTTTGAGATCACATTTGCGAAAGCCGTCATTCCGTCGGCGGACACCCTTACGGAAACGACCGCGACCGCCTTCGACAGCCCCTCGATATCACCGACTTCCTGCTTCGCAAAAGGATTTACGAACGTTCCGGCTTTTTCGGGATTGACTATCTCGTCGATAATGCTGTCAAAAAGGGCATCGAGTTTTACCAGATCCTCTTCCATGGCGTTCCTCCGAGAACTGTCATATTATCTTCTTGCCCATTATCGTGGAGCTTATCTCGACAGCTCCGTTCTCCGCCCAGAAAGTCATGGTGCGTCCGTAATTCAGACCCACATCCTCCGCGAGTATCGGTATATGCAGCTTCATAAGCACAGCCTTCACGGCTTCGATATTGCGCTCGCCGATATTGAACCTCGAATTTGACGTCTGGAACATTACCGCTCCTCCGGCGATCTTCGCGCGTATTGTCGCGGGGGACGCGCCCATTAATTTCATCTTTTCGAGCATATCCGGAATAGCGGTATCCGCAAATTTCATGCGCGTCCTGCCGCCGTCGATTATTGCGGTGCTGTCCGGCAGCATTATATGCGACATACCCGCTACGCCCGATGCCTTGTCATAAAGGCAGGTACCGATGCAGGAGCCGAGAGCGTATGTAACAAGCATATCATCGCCTCTGCCGACCTTCCAGTCGGAAATGCCCACTATCAGTTTCTGACCCATTAAGCAACACCCAGCTTTCCGAGCAGATTGTCCAGCGAATCTATCGTCGGAAGCAGAAGCATCTTGGACTGTATGCTCGTTTTGTCTATTATCATATTGTTGTCGATAAACAGCAGCTTGTCGCCCATCTCGCCCATTTCAACGGCAGGAACGCTCATTATCGCTCCCAGCATATCTATCGTCATAACGGGAACTTCAACATCTATCGTCATACCTGCGAGCTGTGATATCGCGTTCACATACGAGCCCGCCATGATATTTCCCATTTCGGTGAGTGCCGACATCTGCGCTTCGTTGAGCGAGAAAATGCTCTCCGGAGCTTCACCGAAGAAGGTCTGCTCGATAAGCGAGATAAGGTTCTGCTCGAACAGGAACATTATCATGCCGTCTATATCGCCGTTAATTCTGATAAGTATGCCCGCGATTACCTTTTCGGGACCGCCCACGGCTTCTATCGCGTCGTTGAAGTCGAGAACCTCTACCTTCGGCACCTCAATATCTATCATCTTGCCGACCATGGACGAAAGCGCCGTTGTGGCATTTCCGGAGCCGATATTACCGACCTCACGGAGGACATCTATCTGCATATCGTTAAGATCTTCATACTTTCCAATACTCATTATTCACTGCTTTCCTTTCGGTTTATTTGCCGCATCTCATGCCGCGGATCATCGTAATGTATTCGCTATATTCATCAGTTCGTCCGAAGTCGATACCACTCTCGCGTTGAGCTGGTACGAACGGTGTGTTTCTATCAGATGCACCATTTCCGCCGCAAGATCGACAGTGGACATCTCCAGAGCGCCTCGCAGTATCTGCCTGTCGTTTTCGGGGACGGCAACCGGCTCTCCCGAACGCGCCGTTACGCGGAAGTGGTTATCCTCGTTCTGGTCAAGTCCCCAGTTGTTCTCAACGTCGAACAGACCTATCATATCCGTAAGCGCGTCGTAATCTATCTTTGTGGTAACGTACTCCTCCGTGCCGGTCACATTGCCGTCTATGTCGTGGAGCTGTCTTGTCTCGGTCACGAAAGGCACCGTGATATGATTGCCCTCGTTGTCAAGCACGAATTCGCCTCTGCCGTTCACAAGCTCCCAGTGGTCATCGTTTATGTGCGATGCCTGGAACGCGCCCTCACGGGTTAGGTAGGTATCTCCGCGCTCGTCACGCACCATGAAGAAGCTCTCCCCCGCTATCGCGAAATCAAGCTGCTGCTCGCTCATGACAAAGCCGCCCTGATCCCACATAAAGTCGGTCTTCATGACATACTGTCCGTGTCCGGTCTGCCACTCCGGCTCGGTGGGACGCTGCACGGTGTACAGGCAGTCCGCGAAGCTGGGGCGCAGCGACTTGAATCCGACGGTATTCACATTCGATATATTGTGGGAATATATATTCATTCCCTCCTGCTGGGCTATCATGCCCGAAGCGCCGGTATAAAACGAAATATTCATATATCATGCTCCTTCCCGTTCATCACGATACGGAGGCTATCTCCTGCGCCTTCGTATTGATCTGGTCGAGCTGTTTGAGTATCTGGCTGTTTGCCTGATAGAGTCTGTGGGCTTCCATCATCTGCGTGACTTCCTTGTTGCCGTCAACGTTTGAGTGTTCCCACGCGCCCTGTATTATATCGTAGTATTCGCCTTCGGGCATCTGCGCGTTGCCCTCCCAGCGCATAAGGTTGTCTCCGAACTTGTCAACATCCGCGTCCGGCGGGATATATGTGAGCAGCAGGCGGTCAACGATCTCGCCGTTTACGATGATGTCTCCGGCATTGTTCACCTCGAAATCACCGGTATTCAGCCGGATATCGCCGTTTCTGCCCTGCACGCGACCGGACTTTCCGAGGATAAGATAGCCGTCCCCGTCAAGCTCGAACTGCCCGTTTCTCGTCTGATAGACCGAGCCGTCGCGTCCTCTTATGTTGAAATACACATTTCCGTATATCGCCATATCGAAATTGCTTTCGGTATAGGTGAAGTTGCTCTGTTCAAGATTTGTCTTTGATATATCCGCGTAGGTCTGGAGCAGGTGTCCGGAGGTCTCACGCCGTCCGTTGACGAGTATCAGCTCGTCGAGGAACGTATTTGTGACGATCTCGTCCTTGCGGTAGCCCGCGGTATTGATATTCGCGATGTTGTTGCCGATAGCGTCAAGCTGTCTCTGCTTGACGATCATTCCCTGTGCCGCATTATAGTATCCTCTGAGCATAAGCGCACCCCCGCTCTTTGATATCTTTTGTCTTTCCCCGCCGCAGACGGGGAAAGACATTGTTATTTTTCCATATATTCCGACAGTGCGTGCTTGAGGAACAGCACCGCCTTTGAATGTATCTGGCAAACGCGCGATTCGGTTATGCCGAGTACCCGCGCTATCTCGCCGAATTTCAGCTTTTCGTAGTAGTACAGCGTTATTACCTGCTTTGCCTTCGGGCTCAGCTCGTCTATCGCGTGCGCGATCATCTGCCGCAGCTCCTGCTCGTAAAGCGCCGTGTCGGCATGGTCGCCGCCTTCCATCACATCGAAGTTGTCCTCGTAGAGAAGCTCCTCGAATGACAGCGTCACCGCGCTCGCGGATTCTGCCATCTGCTTTTCGAGCTTCTCACGGGTAAGCCCCATGTGCTCGGCAAGCTCCGCGTTCTTCGGGTGCCGTCCCAGCTTGGTGAACAGCTCGTTGTACGCTATGTCAAGCTCCCTGCCGAATGAACGCACATTGCGCGGTATCCAGTCCTGATGCCTTACGAAATCCACTATCGCGCCCTTGACCTTGATGTTCGCGTAGGTCTCGAACTTTACCCCTCTGTCGAGGTCGAATGTATCCACCGCGGATATCAGGGCAAGCACGCCCTCGTTGATTATGTCGTCGGTACCCGCGTATTTTATGTAGATGTTGCGCAGCGAAAGCGCGATTATCCGGACAAGCTCAAGATAGCGCATGACGATATCGTTGCGTAGGTTGATATCATGAGTCTCGCGGTATTCGCGTATCGCCGCAGTTACGTCATATTCCGCCATTCCGAGCCCACCCCCTTTTTTTCAATGCACAATGCAGAATTGTGAATTGCTTAAAGCGCAATGCTGCCGACAGACTGGATCTGAGTGGAGCTGTCTATCTCACTGTACGAAAGCACGGTGATATTCTGCAGGAACTGGTCTATCAGCTTTTTGAAGTACACTCTCACTATCGGTGACGTGAGAATGATGACATTCGGTATAACGTCCTTTATCTTGTTGACCTCGTCGGTCGTTCTCGCAACAATGCGCTGTATCGTTTCGGGATCCATGGAAAGGTAGCTTCCCTGGTCGGACTTCTTCACGCTCGCGACGATCATATCCTCTATGCGCGGGTCTATCGTGATTACGCGCAGAGAATTTGCTTCCGCAAAGCGTCTTGTGATCGTGCGCTTAAGCGACTGACGGACATACTCGACGGTGATGTCGATATCCTTCATTGTCGCGGTATGATCGCTGAGCGTCTCGAGTATAGTCTCCATATCCCTTATCGGAACGCCTTCCTTAAGCAGCATCGCCAGCACCTTCTGGAGATAACCGTAGGAGATGACGTTCGGGACAAGATCCTCGACGATAGTCGCATCGGTCTTCTTGATGTTTTCGATCATCGTCTTTACGTCCTGACGGGTGAGTATCTCGCTGCAGTGCTGCTTGATGACTTCCGACAGGTGCGTTATCATTACGGATACCGGGTCGATAAGGGTATATCCCGCAACATCGGCGGCGACCTTCTTGTCCTCGCTTATCCACCTTGCGGGTATGCCGAACGCCGGCTCTATGGTGTCGATACCGTCCACCGGCATTGACACGTCGCCGTTGTCGAGCGCGAGGTAATGATCGACGAGTATCTCGCCGCGGGCTACCTCCTCGCCCTTTATCTTTATGATGTACTGGTTCGGGTTGATATCCGGGTTATCGCGCATACGCACGGACGGGATAACCATACCCATATCCAGTGCGAACTGTTTCCGGAAGAGAACGACACGCTCGATGAAGTTTCCGCCGCTGCGCTCGTCAACAAGGTGCAGCAGGCTGTAGCCGAACTCCATTTCCACCTGCTCGACATTGAGCAGCTTGAATACGTTGTCGATATCTCTGTAGTAGTCGGTGTCCGTAGTCGGACGCTGTTCCTTTGCCTCTTCTATCTGCTTTGCCGCCTCGGCAGCTTCCGCAGCCTGCACCTCGACGGTCTTTCTTCTCATCAGGTAAACGCCGCCGTAGATAAGCGCCGCGCCGAGTATCGCGAGGATAGGCTTCGGGAATCCCGGCACCAGCATCAGCACGATCATAACGCCGCCCGTGATGATGAATACGATCGGGTTTCTGGTAAAGGAGGACTTGACATCGTCGTTGAAGCTGCCCTCGCTTGCGGTACGGGTAACGACCATACCTGTTGCGACGGAGATCAGCAGCGAGGGTATCTGCGAGCAGAGACCGTCACCGACGGTAGCGAGAGAGTATGTGCTCATTACGGTGTTGATGTCCGCACCGCCGACGATACCGATTATAGCGCCGCCGATAAGGTTTATCAGCGAAGTGATTATCGACATTATGGCATCGCCCTTGACGAACTTCGTGGCACCGTCCATGGAACCGAAGAAGTCGGCTTCACGCTGTACCTTCGCACGTCTTATCTTGGCTTCCTCATCGGTTATCGCGCCGGTATTGAGGTCCGCGTCTATCGACATCTGCTTACCGGGCATAGCGTCGAGGGTGAATCTCGCAGCAACTTCGGATACACGTTCCGAGCCTTTGGTGATAACGAGGAAATTCGCGAGGAATATAATAATAAAGATGATAAATCCTACTACCGGGTCACCGCCCATTACGAACTCGCCGAATGTCGCGATTACCGAGCCCGCCTGACCGGTGCTGAGTATGCCTCGCGTCGTGGAGACGTTCAGCGCCAGCCTGAATACCGTCGTTATGAGCAGTATAGTCGGGAAGATCGAGAATTCGAGCGCTTCCTTAATGTACATCGTCATAAGCAGTATAACGAGCGAAAGGCCAATATTCACGAGAAGGAGGAAGTCAAGAAGAGCTCCGCCCATTATTCCGTTGAGCGGGATAATGAGAGCCAGAATGATGAAGATTACGAATACGGCAAAGACATTGCCGAGCATTCTTTTAACCATTTATCTTTCCGGACCTCCCTCTGTGAGAAATGAATAATGATGAATGAATAATGAATAGTGAATAATTGTGGTGCGCGCAAGCGCGCGTATCTGAATCGTGACGAAATTTAAACTTCTGTTGTCCTTTAAAAAAATGCATTATTTCCGGCTTACCCGCCGCAAGAAGAGACAAAATTCAAATAATATGAGCGAAGCGAATTCCATAATTATTCATTATTCACTATTCACTATTCATTATTCATTTTTTCCGCTCTCATGCGGTCGGTCTGCTCGGTGACACCCGAAAGCATACCCTTGGCGGTGTACATTTCGGTGAGTATCGTAGCGACTGCATTGAACAGCTTGCCGGGTATCTGCTGCCCGAGATCGACCGACTCGTAAAGCTCTCTTGCAAGAGCGCGGTTCTCGGTCACATAGACTCCGTTCTCCTCCGCTATCTGCACAATGCGCAGAGCCAGCGCGTCCATTCCCTTTGCGACCACCACCGGCGCGGATTCCGCCGTTGCCAGCTTTATATCGTATTTCAGCGCTACCGCGAAGTGTGTCGGGTTTCTCACGACCACGTCCGCCTGCGGCACCTGCTCCATCATACGGGCCTGCGCCATTTCACGCTGCTTCTGCTTTATCTTGCCCTTTATCTGCGGGTCTCCTTCCATCTGCTTGTACTCGTCCTTAACTTCCTGCTTTGACATTTTGAGGTTCTTCTCAAACTGCCACCATTGGAACAGATAGTCACCCGCAGCAACGAATACGAATATTATGCAGAGGATCATTACTATCGTGAATATCGTATTCGCGATATACGCCACGGCATATATCGGTTCCGTATCCACAAGACTTACTATCTCGGTTATCCTGCTCTCTATCTGCCCATAGACCACGAATATAACGGCGGAAAGCTCGATTATGCTTTTGAGTATGCCCACCGCCGCCTGTGCGGAGAACATATTCTTGATGCCGTTAAGCGGGTTCAGCTTCGAGAACTTCGGTTTCAGCGGCTTCATCGTGAACAGACCGCGCGTCTGCGCCACCACCGAGATAATGACTATAAACGAGATTATCGCGCAAAGCGGGAGCACTATCAGGACAGCGTCCTTTATCACGCCGAGAAATATGTGGGTGTAGGAGCTGAAATCGTTGACGAATTCCTGCCCGACGGCGGAAATGCCGTTCTGCATGACTCTCGTCAGCGAGATGAACATATATGAACCGAGAGCCGCGAGAGCCGCAAATGTGCCGAGTATCGACACCGCCGTGACTATCTCCTTGCTCTGGAGGACCTTGCCTTCCTTTTCTCTTGCGTCGCGCCGTTTTTTCGGCGTCGCCTTTTCGGTTTTGTCGTCGCCCGGCATATCATCACCGTCCGATCACACGAAATTCTCCGCGGCGGCATACAGGTTTTCCCACAATATGCCGAACAGCCCTTCAACGAATTCCGACATCGGTCTTGCCGCCGCAAACAGCGTCACAAATCCGACGATCAGCTTCAGCTGCACATTCAGCACGAATATCTGTATCGTCGGCACGGCTTTCATTATGATGCCCATGCACATCTCGACGATAAGCTCTACCGCAAGTATCGGCATCGCGAATTTCAGCGCAAGCTCCATGACCGTACCCATATACTGCACGACCACATAGGCGAGATTTACGGTATTTCCCGTGAACTCAAAGCCTACCGGTATCGTCTGGTACGACAGCGAGAACAGCTTCAGATATGTGAGATGTCCGTCCGTGAGAAAAAAATACAGTATAAACAGATAATAGTAGTAGTTGCCGAAAACCGGCATAGTTACGCCCGTTGCCGGGTCATAAGCCTTCGCCATGCCGAGACCTATCTCGGTATCCATGACCTCACCCGCGTACAGCAGAACGGTTATGATAAGGTTCGTGAAAAATCCGAACACCAGCCCTATCAGAAGTTCCTTTATGACTATAAGGGCGAACCCGATCACTCCCGTGAACTCCGGCACCGCCCCGATACCGCCCATTGAGTAGGTCATCACCACCGCAAACACCACGGACATGAAGGCCTTTATGTTGTTCGGAACGTTATTGCGCGAGAATATCGGGTTGAATGTGAATATACCGGTAGTCCTGCACAGTATGAATATAAACGCCGTAAAACTGCTGTAAACCGTTTCCCATACAAACATTCAGCACTCTCCGCTACAATGTCACATTACGCATGAGATCCATTATATAGTTGAAGAAGTCTATAATGCTCGAACACATCCAGGGTCCCATAGCAAGCAGCGCGAGCGCCACTATGACGGCTTTCGGCGCGAATGTGAGCGTCTGCTCATGCACCTGCGTCGCCGCCTGCAGTATCGCGATTATCAGTCCGACGAGCATAGCGATGAGCAGCGTCGGTACCGCGAGCTTGAATGCGAGTATTATAGCTTCCGTGAAAACTTCAAGTACAATATCCTGTGTCATTGAAAATCATCTCCATGGAGTGCGCTATATGTTGAAGGAGTTGACGAGCGTGCCGATAAGCATCTGCCAGCCGTCAACAAGAACGAACAGCATTATCTTGAACGGCAGCGAGATCATCGAGGGCGGCAGCATCATCATACCCATTGCCATAAGCGTTGAAGAAACAACGATATCTATGACAAGGAAAGGTATGAAGAGCAGGAACCCCATCTGGAACGCTCTTGTCAGCTCGCTCAGAATGAATGCCGGTATGACCGTTTCAAGTCCGAGCTGGTCTGTGTAGTCGGTAAGCTCGTTCGGAGTCTGCTCAAGATCTACGGGTGTGAGATCCTCCAGCTTCTCTATCGGCTCAAGCGGCTTTATGAAGTCGTTGCCGCTTTCCGTTTCCTCCGCTGTCTCCTCCGCTGTCTCCTCCGCACGCTGTTCGGATTCATATATCACCGCGCCTTTAAGGTCGAGAAAGAACTTCATATTCGACTTCGACGTATTTTTGAGCATGAAGGTCTTGAGACTGTCGCCCGAACGGCCGAGCATCTCGTTCATGCTTATCTCCCCCGCCGCGTAGGGCTGGTAGGCGTTGTCGTTTATGTCGGTTATCGTCGGCCACATAATGAATACGGTAAGAAACAGGGAAAGTCCCATGAGCACCGCGTTCGGCGGTATGGACTGTGTCTGCATCGCGTTTCGCAGAAAGCTGAATACTATGACTATCCTCGTGAACGAGGTCAGCATTACAAGAAAAGACGGTGCTATCGACAGGATCGTAATAATAAGTATCACTTCAAGTGTCTGTGAACCGTCAATTCCTATGAGCTGCTTCAAAAGCGATTCATCGACAGGCTCCGCGTCAGGATTTGCCGCAAGCACCTGCGTCTCCGTTTCCGGGTCCGGGCTCAGGGCGTTGGCTGTAACGCACAGCAGCGCACCGAGCAGACAGGTGACCGCAAAGGATACGAAAAACCGTATGAACAGCTTTCTGTTTTGTTTTATAGCTTCCTTAATCATCGCTCTTATCCTTTTCCGCGTTCCTTTTTCTGTTCAATACCTCGGTAAAGGCAGAAGCGAAGCTCATTCCGTTCTGCGATTCGGGAGATGCCGCGCGCTCGCTGTATTCCTCCGGTGTCATGTCGATATCCGCGAGCTTTTCGATGTGCTGTCCGGTCACGCCGACAAGCATCAGCTTCCCGGCGACGCTTACAACAACGAGCATACCGTCTCTGCCGAGAGATATCCGGTCAAGCACCTTCATACGGTTCCCGTTGACATATCCGAGACCCGTATTCAGTTTTTTCAGAGCGTATATGAGAATGAAGAAAAGACCGAGTACCCCCGCGAGGGAAAGTACGACCCAGAGAATATTGAGCCCCATAGGAAAATCAGCCGAGTATCTTCGATACGGTAGCGATGATCCTGTCGGGCTTGAAAGGCTTGACGATGAAGTCGAGAGCTCCGAGCTTGATAGCCTCAACGACCATGGCTTCCTGACCCATAGCGCTGCACATTACTACCTTGGCAGCGGGATTCATCTTCTTGATGTCGGCAAGAGCCTCGATACCTGTCTTGTTGGGCATGGTTATGTCCATGATAACAAGATCGGGCTTTTCGGCTTCATAGGTCTGGCAGGCAATGGCTCCGTCCTGCGCTTCAAGGATATTTGTATAGCCGTTCTTTGTGAGAGTATCCTTGATGAGCATTCTCATGAATGCCGCGTCGTCAACCAGTAAAATCTTCTTGTCCATATCAGTTTACTCCTTATTTATTGAATCCATTAGCTTGGATTTGATTATTTCCGTTATTCTGACCGCGAAGTTGTCGTCTATTACGACGATATCTCCCTTCGCTATGAGGTTTCCGTTCACTATTATATCCACAGGAGCACCCGCCTGTCTTTCAAGCTCGATGATAGTTCCCTGCGTGAATTCGAGTATCTCCTTGACCTTCCTCCGCGCGGTTCCTATCTCTACCGAGATCTCAAGCGGAACTCCCATAAGCAGCTGCAGGTTCGTCTTCTGCTCACCCGTGAGCTGCATATCCGGCGTGTCGAACTGATTCAGCTGTGCGTTCTGCACATTCATCGGCTGCGGATATCCTCCGTAGCCTCCCGCCTGCGGGTAACCGTAAGGCGGCGGGTAACCGTACTGCGGCGGATATCCGTAAGGCATCTGCGGCATTCCCTGCATCTGGGGCATTCCGGGCTGCATACCCTGCATCTGCGGCATTCCCTGCATCGGCTGCATACCGGGCATCTGCGCCGCGCCGCCTGCATTCGCGAACATAGCGTCCATTTCCGCCTGCGACATCGTTCCTCCGCCGGAAGCCTGCGCTCCTGCGCCGCCTGCGTTCGCGAACATGGCGTCCATTTCAGCCTGTGACATCGTTCCGCCGGAACCGCCTGCGGGTGCTGCGGGAGCTGCCGGGGCGGGAGCCGCCGGCGGTTCCGCGGCTGCCTCATCCGCAATGCCGAGGACCTTGTCGGCTATATATTTTGCAAGATCTATCGTAAGTACGGAACAGAATTCCGATTTGATGACCCCGTCTATCGTGAGGTCGAAGTATATCGCCGCGACATCCTCGTCCTCGGCGAAGTCCTGTACTTCGTTGAGATCAACGGTCTCCATGATATACGGTGTCGGAGTGGAGATATCCACCACGATACCGAGGAAGTCGGAAAGCGCAGTCGCGCTCGCGCCCATCATCTGGTTCATGACCTCCGACACGGCGCTTATGTTCAGCTCGTCGAACTCAAAGTCCGGAGTCACCACAAGCGGCTGACCCATGAGCTGATTGAGTATCATCTGCACGTCGTCCTGCCGGAGCACCATGAGGTTGTTGCCCGACAGACCTCTTACATATTCTATTTTGACGCATACGGCAGGTTCGAGCTTGTCGTACTGGAGCATATTGTCCGCCTTGACGATCTCGACCCTCGGCGTGGTTATCCACACCTTGGCGCTCAGAAGCTCGGAGACTGCCGTTGCCGCGCTTCCCATGCTTATATTCATGACCTCGCCAAGGGCGTCCTTTTCCATCTCGGAAATTTCAATTTTAGGCATTACTGACCCTCACTTCTGAACACGTTTTCGATCCTTACCGCCTTGTTCTGATTGAGCGAACCGAGCTTTCCGTCGAACCATACCCTTTCGCCTATCTTCAGCATCACATTGCTGTCGATGCTCACATCGAGCGGTATTATATCGTCTATCTGCAGATTTAGTACGTCCGACACATCGAGAGTCGTCCTGCCGAGCTCGGCAACGATATTCAGCGAGGTGTCGTTTAGAGCCCGCATTATGTTGTCGCGGCGCTCCTGTTCCCTTGCCGCGTCGAGCCGCCTTGTGCTTCTTACGGATTTGGAAACGTACTTCTGCATCAGCTCGTCAAGGCTCAGCGCGGGGATACAGATCGTAATGATCGTCTTTGTATCGCTGACTGTTGCCTCAAGAGCGACAAGAATCATTGTATCGTCGTAGTCCACCGCGGAATAGACACGCGAGTTCGTCTCTATGTTGACGACGCTCGGGTTCACTTCCACATACGGCTCCCACGGATCGTGGAGCAGCGCGGACATATTGTTGATTATCTTATCTATAATGCTGACTTCTATCTCGGTGAAGTCGCGGTCTGCGTCCTTATATTCTCCCTTTCCTCCGAGGAGGCGGTCCATAAGGATATATGTGAGCGAGTTTGAAAGCTGAACTATCGCGGTGACCGTGCCGATATCGTCGTCATGTATGCCGAGATCGAGCGTTCCCATCATAACGTAGTCGGGCAGGGCGTTGTTGAACTCAAAGTAACGCTGCTCCTCGATAGAAGCGAGGCTTACCTTGCAGTACAGACGCAGCAGACCGGTAAGGTATGACGAGAGAAGTCTCGCGTAGTTGTCGAAGATACTGTCGAGTATCTTGATTCGTTCCTTGGTGAACTTTTTCGGAGCGCGGAAGTCATATTCCTTGACATCGGGCTCTTTTGAGGTTTCGACCATTTCGCCGGACATAGCACTGCTCAGCAGCGCGTCGATCTGTTCCTGCGTAAGGGTTTCAGCCATTCAAGTCTCACCTCTCTCCCCGGTTCACGCCGGGCGGTACATTAATCCGCGGGCTCACGCTCCGGCGGTCATTCCGCCTCCGCGGTTTCCTCCCCGGCAGGTTCTTCCTCCTCTGTCGGGAGATCAAGCAGTATATCCTCGGGTATCTCGGATATCGGCACCGTGAATACGGGTCCCGTGTCGTCCATGGGAAGCTCCTCGTCCGAAACTACCGCTCCGGAGTACTTGCTGTCGAGTCCGGAGATTATCTGCTGAACGGTATCGTCGGTAACACCGCCGTGTATATCCGTTCTGTCTATGCTGTCGGTCTTGGCGTTTGCGATACCGTAATCGTACATGAGCATATCCTCGATTATCGCGGTATCCGCCGCCGCTATCTCGTTTCTTGTGATAACGAGCTCGACGCGCCTGTTCTCCTGCCTGTGCTCCTCGGTATCGTTGGGAGCTATCGGGTCGTACTGTGCGCGTCCCTCGGCTATATATTTGTCGCTGTCAACTATTACGTTGTAGTCCATATATTTCAGCACGGAGCAGGCTCTCGCTGCGGACAGATCCCAGTCGTTGACCGCGGAAAGGCCCTGCGCGGTATGACCCTGCACCTTTATGGACTTTATGTAATCGCCGATAGCCTTTATGCCCGGCATTATCAGCTTCAGCGCCTTCCGCCCGGAGGGCTTGAGCACTGCGCTGTCTCCGTCGAACATAATGGAGTTGTTGAATCTGATGTTTATGCGTCCGGACGACGACTGCGACACGCTTATCGAGTCGGAGAACTCGCTGTCTGCCGCCGCGCCGGATACCCACGCGAAAAGCTCGTCGAAGTTGTTCGGAAGACCCATTTTCGTCTCGGTGCTGGTGCTTGTTCCCTCGCCGCTGCCGTTCGGCACGTCCGTATTTCCGTCCTCGTCGCTTTTACTATCTCCCTCGTCTATCTCTTCCATAACGAAGGGGTTTATATACTTACCCTGGCTGTTGAAAGACTGGAAGATGTACTGGAACTTGGTCTCGTCCGGGGTAGAGGCGGCATACAGAAGCACGAAGAAGCACATCAGCAGCGTGACCATATCGCCGTAAGTGGACATCCATTCATCAACACCGGTATGGATTATCTTAACCTTTTTTTTCGCCATTTTTCTCTCCGGTGACCGCCCGTCACGCATAACGCGCAAAAGGTCGGTAATATATTATACCATAAAAACGGTACTATTGCAATATGTTTTTTAAATTTCCGCGATGCGGTGCGGCTGCGTTACTTTGCTGCCTCCTCGGCCTTCTTTGAGGACTTCGGGAGCATGAAGTCGAGCTTTTCCTTTATCATTCTCGGGTTCGAGCCTTCCGCGATAGCCATGACGCCCTCGATGATTATCTGCATACAGAGGACTTCGTCGGCACTCGCGTTCTGGAGCGCGGTAGCGAGAGGCGTGAAGATAACGTTCGCAAACAGCGAGCCGTAGAATGTCGTGATAAGTGCGACCGCCATAGCGGGTCCGAGGTCACCGCCGTCGAGGTTCTGAAGCATACATACAAGTCCGACCAGCGTACCGAGCATTCCGAACGCCGGTGCAAGGCTGGCGCCCTTCGAGAAGAAGTTTGCGCCCGCTTCGTGTCTCTGCTCCATGAATTCCAGCGAACCTTCGAGCATCTCTCTTACCTTTGCGGAGTCGTTGGCATCGACGATAAGCATAAGGCTCTGCTTCATGAACGGGTCCTCACACTTGTTCGCGCTGTCTTCGAGTGCGAGCAGTCCCTTGCTTCGCGCGGTATTCGCGAACTCAACGATCTGTGCTATGTAATCCTCCGCCTTGAATTTGGGCGGAAGAAGAGCTATCTTGAACAGCTTCGGCAGCGCCTTGAGCTGTGACATCGGAGATATCGCGATAAGTACGCCGAACGTACCGCCGACCGTGATAAGCAGCGAACCGATATCAATGAACCAGCCGATCTCACCGCCGCTGAAAATACCGTAGAGGATAAGTCCGAAAGACACTACCCATCCTATAATAAGTGTAATATTCAAAAAAGTACCCCCCGTTTTATCAAAGCACAATGCATATTGTGAATTGACAAAGTTTTACGGCCGCGCCGAAAAACACGACCCTGTTCTTTCTGCGAAAAAAGTCGTGTGCGTACTATGACCGGTTCTCGCGCCTGTCCTCACGCGTGTGCGTTCTGCACGCACGGTGAAAACCGACGATGCGCCGGAATATCTCCTCAACGGATTCCTGCACTATATAGCTGTGACCGTTGGACATAGTTATGACGGTGTCCGGAGTCTCCGTGACCGACTCGATGGACGCGTCGTTCAGCATTATCTCCTTGCCGTTCAGCTTTGTGAGAATTACCATAAAGCACCCTGTACAATAAGCGCACCTGCGCGGCAGGGCTTATGCCCCGCCGGCAGAGCGCGGATTAATTATCTCTTAAGATTTACAAGCTCTTCGAGCATGGTATCCGATACCGTGATGATACGCGAGTTTGCCTGATAGCCTCTCTGCGTGATTATCATATCGGAGAATTCCTGCGCGAGATCGACGTTCGACATTTCGAGCGCACCCTGAATGACCTCGCCCGCACCGTCGCTGCCGCCTATCTTTACCTGCGGTTCGCCGGAAGCCAGTGAAGCTCTCCAGAGAGATGTTCCCACCTGTTCAAGACCCGTCGGGTTCTCGAATGTGGCTATGTCTATACGTCCGAGCACCAGCAGTCCGTGTACGGCATGACGTCCGTAAATGGTACCGTCGGTGTCTATCTGTATGGTTTCGAGGTCATCGACAGCCTGTTCCTTCGCCGTGCGTCCGTCCGTAAGATTCACGGTACTGAGCGCCGTGGCTATATCCGAGAAGAAGTTGTCGCGTCCGCTGTCAAGTCCGAGACGCTCGGTCCTGTTGCCGACAGCCTGTGAGAAGTCGAACGGGTCGGTGGTAGCCGTTCTCGTCTTTGCACCGGTAGTCTCGTCTGTGGTTACGGAATAAGTCTGCGTATCTACCGTGAGCTTGTGGTTGGCATCGCTCGCGGCATTTATAGCGTCGTTTATAGCATCGGTAATGTTGTCATACGCGGTGCCGTCTTCTCTGTAAGCAACGCCGCTCGCAGGAACGGTAACGGTAAGAATGCTGTCCTTCCACTTCGCGGTAACGTAGTTCTGCGACGTGGTGGATTTAAGATCTACCTCGTACTTGTTGGCAAACTCGCCCGCCTTGTCCGCGGTAACGGTGAAGTCCATCTCGAACTCGTTGCCGGTACCGGAATCCTTGTACGAAAGAGTCATAGTGTTATTCGCGTTGAGCGCCTGTACGTCGTTGTACTGCGGAAGCGCCTCGAACTCCACGCTCAGCGGAAGAACTCCGTCCGGAAGTCCGACACCGCCCTGATAAAGAGCCTCGTTCAGCGCGTCGTTGAATTCCTGCAGCGCGTTGTTTACCGCGTCCTGACGCATGGTATCGGTAACGGAGCCGGGGTTGTCCCTCTCCATCTGGTTCAGGCGCTCGAATTCTGCCTGTCCGAAGTCCTGGTCAAGATCCATATATACCGTAAGGCTTGTTCCGCTTCTTGTGGCGTAAGGGGTATCGGAATCAACGATCGTGAAGTTCACGTTGCCCTCTTCGCCGAAGGTGTTCGCGCTTACGGTTATCTCGTAGCCGTTTACGGTCTTTGTCGCGCTCGCTACGTTGTTATCCACTGCGGGAACGTGTATCTGTATACGCTGGGACTGACCGGTCTCAATGCCGGTCGGGTCGCCCGAAACGCCGAGAACTATGTTTCCGTTCGGGTCGCAGAGGTTTCCGTAGCTGTCCACGGAGAACTTACCCGCGCGGCTGTAGTATATGTTTCCGGAATCGTCCATTACCTGGAAGAAGCCCTCGCCCTGTATAGCGCAGTTGAACTTGCTGTCCGTGTATGTAAAGCCCGACTGCACCATTACCTGCGATACCGTGCCGAGCTGCGAACCGTAGCCTATCTGGGTCGGGTTCTTGCCGCCGCTGGTCGAGTCACCGGAGGAAGCGTTCGCCTTTGTCTGGTAATAAACGTCCTTGAATGTAACTTCGCTTGTCTTGTAGCCTGTGGTATTGACGTTGGAAATGTTGTTGCCTATAACGTCCATTCTCTGGTTATGAGTTTTCATTCCGGCAACACCGGAATACAATGATTTCATCATAGCGGTAATTCCTTTCTCAGCACCGCCGCTGCCGTCCGTCTGTCGTTCGGGACGGCTCTGTCTCCTCGGAAGGCTCTCGCCCCCTCGGTCCGACTTATACTATCACGGCGGAATCAATGTTTGTAAATACGTTTCCTTTAAGGTCGTCTGCCGAAACCGTAGTTATCACGGTATTGTTCTTGACGCTCACGATAAATGCCGTGCTGTCAACAAGTATCAGGCTTTCCTCGCTGCCCTTCTCCGCTGCCAGCTCCACGCCCTTGTTGAGCCGCTCGATCCTGTCGTTCTCCGACACGTCGATCTTTCTGCTCTCAAGCCGTCTTATCGCGTGATTTGAGAATTCGACCTCTTTGCTTCCGAGGCTGTTTTTCAGATGCTCCGCAAAGCTCCCGGCTTCGCCGCTCTCATGCACGCTCCCGTCCCTGTTATAGGGGCTTGCGCCGCCTGTTGAAACACTTATCGAATTGCGTCCGGCAAGATACTCGCTTATAAGCATCTTATACCCTCACCCTTTCCGAAAAGTCATTCAAAAAGCTCATATATGTGCCTGTCGTCGTCGTAGATATCACCGATGTCGTCCTCTGCCATATCCTCTATGTCGTCCTCGTCGGTGCTCTGTACCGGTGCTGCCTGCTGTACCTGTGTCTGGACAGCTATCGTTTCCGGTGCGCTTCCGGTCTGTCCGGACTGCGTGTCTGTATTTACGGTGCTTCCCGAAGGCTGCTGCGAAACGGGTTCAATGTTTTCCGCCGGCATCTGTGAAACCTGCTGAACGTACTGTGCCGTCTGTTCGGGCTGTGTTACGCGGAGAACGTCTGTTGCGTTGTAAGCGTAGCCGTTGACTACGACTCTCACGTTGCCGTTTTCTATCTCCAGCGAAGTTACCGTACCCTCGTCGAAAGATGTCATGCCGTATTCGTCTGTTGCCTGCACCACTGCGGTCTTGCCGAGAATGCTCGATGCGAACGCGCCGTAGTCGCCTATGGACGAAGTCTGCTGTGTTCCGTTGTCATGCACCTGTGATATCGCGCTCAGCTTGTAGTTGTTGCCGTTCACGTTTATCATCGGTTCTTCACCGCTCTTTACATACGATACAACTCCTGTATCGACCTCTCCGTCGCCCTTTGACACGGTGACAGTCTTGCCGATGAGTGAGTTCGCGTAGTTCATCTGCGTTGCCTCGAACGTATCCTGCTGTGCCTGGAGTGCCGTGAAGCTCGCCATCTGCGAAATGAATTCCGTGTTTGATGTAGGCTCAAGCGGATCCTGGTTCTGCATTTCCGCGATAAGAAGCGAATAGAAGTTGTCCATTGTGACAAGGTCATGCTTGTCGGTGAACATATCCTTATACTTCTCGTAGTTGCTCTGCGGAGAAGCTATGCCGTTTATAGCGTCTGCCATTGATATTCCTCCTTCTTTTAAATATTCTGCAAAATGTCGTAGAAGTTCTCGCCGTCGGCGCTGTCGTCATCGTTCTGCGAGTCCTCGTCGTCCCGTGAGTACGGATTGTGGCTGCTGCCGTCGTAGTTCTGCTCATTGTACTGTGCGTTCTCCTGTTCGCTTACCACCTGGTAGCGTTCAAGCTCCACGCCGTTGTCATGCAGCATACTTTGCAGGTTTTCCGTCCTTGCCGCGAGTATAGCTCTCGTTTCGGGATTTTCGGCATTGATCTCCACCGACGCTCTCTCGCCCGTCATAACGAGCCTGACCGTGATCTTTCCGAGCGCTTCCGGGTTGAGCACCATGGTGAATTCCGTGTGATCGTCCTGCATATTCTGTATGCGTTCGAGTATCTGTTCCGCCGTCTGAATTTCGGGCGGTCTGATCTCGGGAGCCTGCTCGAATACGGGCTCGTTCTCAACCGGGATATCGGTGTCCGTCCTGCTTCCCATAAGCTCTGCCGACAGATGTACGGCATCGTAGGTCTGCGTTTTCGGTTCTTCGCCGTCGTCTCCGTTCACATCGAATCTTCCCTCGCCGAGAATGTGATCCAGCTCTCCGGTGCGGTCGCTGCTGTTCATGCTGTGCGACAGTCTTACCGGCTCGTTGTTAATCAGCATAGCTTCGGGGGTCTCCGCTCCGGTGACGTGCTCATACTTCACTTCCGTCAGTCCGAGTTCCTTCTTTGCGCTTTCGATGAGTTCCGACAGCATCTTTGCCGTATCCTTCACAGCGGAAAGGTTTTCGGTGTACTCAAATCCGAGCTCTTTCCCTATGGGGTCGAAATGTTCCTCCGGCATTTCCGCGAGTCTCTGCAGGAGCGTCTTTGCTCTTTCCTCGAATGCGCTGTCCGCGGGAACGACATCTCCGTCGGGAAGTCCTGCCATTCTGCCTCTTATCGAAGCGGAAAAGCTGTCAAGTTCTGCGTCGCCGTCTGCCGCCGCTTCCTCGCCTGCTCCGGATATCATCGCAGCTTCGGCGTGCTTTGCCGTCATAACGAATGATGTATCGGGGGAGACAACGTGTACCGTCGGTTCTTCGGGTATCGCATCGGTGAATTCCTCCGGCATTCCTGCGCCTTCCGCCGCGTTCGTGATACCTGCTGCCGACGCTATGACCTCCGCGAGAATCTCTGCCATCTCACCGGTGATCTCTGCGGATTCGCCTTCCTTTTCCGATGAAGCCATGCTTTTCAGCGCGTCCGTCATCATCTCCGCGGCTTCTTCCTTTGTCGGGACTTCGCCTGTCTCGCTCACTGTCCGCGCCACCGTTTCGGCAGCCTTGTTCAGCAGCTTCTCGACCTTTCCGCCGTCGGAAATGCCCGCCTTCTCCGCAAAGCTCTCTGCTCTGCTGTCGGGTCCTGTACGCGCATCGGGTCTCTCTGAAACCGGTCTTTCGGAAGCCTTGCGGGTATATCCGAAGTCATTCCGCACATCGTTTCTTGCCGAACCGGACAATCCGGGCTGTTTTCTGCTTTCGGAGCTTGCGCTGCCGAGGACATCGGAAAATCCGCCGTCAGTCTCACGCGCCTTGTTGTTACCGGGTCCGCCGACCTTAACGTCCATACTTACCTTGTTCGTAACCATATTACACCTCCTTTCGAGTTATAGCAAGCCGTAAAAGGGCATAGTTACCCTTATACTACTATATAATCACATTATACACAAAATAATATTAAAAGTCAATCAAAATTTGTAGCTTTTTATGATTTTCAGCGCAAACAGCAGTTTTTTTGTTAATTTTACACTAACAAAAAGATGATATTTATGCAGGATTACGCCCTCTTTCTGCATTTCCGGCTCTCCGGAAATAAAAAAGCGGCGGCGGCGGACGCGCCGCTCCGTAATGCGTAGCGACATTCTTCTATTGACGGGTACGCCACCTCGGTTAGCTATTCTCTGCAATTTTCGCACGAAATATCGCCAACCCCACTGCATTTCAGTCTGCGCCCGCCCATAGCTGTACGTTCTGAAATACTGCATTTGTTTAGGGGGTCAAGACCCCTTTTCCAAAGGGGGATTGCGGGGTCACAGGGGCAGAGCCCCTTCTCTCAAATCTCTCCAAAATCTCTTCCCGAAACGCGTCCTTGGATCCAAGGTGAAACCTTGGCCTGGTCTGGCGCGGCGCGGCCAGCGGGGATTGGGGCGGCGCCCCAAACAGCGAAGCAGAA
>CACZGM010000045.1 GCA_902780695.1 uncultured Ruminococcus sp.
GAGAAGCCCTTGATAACGCTGGGCAGATAGTATTCGTCAGTAGTAGGACATTTGGGCATAGGAACGAACATAACATCTTCCATCTCGCCGAATACCGCAACATTATCGGGTTCAAAGAGGACATAAGCGCCCTGTGGGAAGAACAGAGTCTTGCCGTTTGCGATGTTCTCGGGGTGAACCGTCCAGCTGTATTCCGCCTTCGGAACGGGGTAGTCGTTTCTCTTGAGCTTGAGCATAAATTCCTGTACACCTACGATAGCGGGGTTTTCAAGGTTGCTTACGAGGTGACCGTCCTTGAAATCAACGTAAGGAACGCCGGAGGTAACAGCGAACGCATTCTCGAATTCCCAGCCATCGATACCGAACTTCTCGTCCGGTCTGCTGTAGAACTTTGCGATCATATCATAGAAAGTATCCCATGTCCAGTTGCCTTCTTCAAGGAGCTGAACGGGGTCGGTAAGTCCGTTTTCTTCGATAGTCTTCTTGTTGTAGATAACGACAACGCCGGCATCTGTGGAGGTAGCGCCGATATAGTGCTTGCCCTTGATACTGAACATATCGTTGACGTGCTTCATAGGAGCCCAGAGCTCGGAATTGAAGTCAACGTAGTCGTCCATAGCCTGGAACTTGCCTTCAATAACCTTGCCGGGGAAGATATCGAGGTCTTCCGCGCTGAACATATCCGGTGAATCGTCACCGAGAACCATAGTGGAGAGCTTGTCGTAACGGTCGTCCCATGAGCAGAGGATAGGCTCGATGTGGCCGCCGCACTTTGTCTCGAACATTTCGAGAGCAACGCTCTTGGGCTTGCCTGCCGCGGGGTTGAGGTCGAAGTTTGCGAGCAGACGTACTGTTTTGTTTTCAAGCTCTTCAAAATCAGTCTCGATCTCTTCGATAGCAGCCTTATCTTCTTCTCTTAAAGTTGCGGGCGGAGTAGTTTCTGCGGGTGTTGTTGTTTCGGCAGCAGTATTTTCGGGTCTTGCACCGCCGTTTCCGCCGCCGCAGGCACCGGCTGAAAGAACACAGGCTAATGCGAGTGCCGCAGATATGAGTTTCTTATTTTTCATAGATATCATTTCCTTTCTGTTTTGAATTTGCTCCTTTTTAAGGCATACTGCCTTATTTCAACTTGATTATAACATATAATATGCGCGGCTTAATATCGGAATATTGCAGTTAGTTTCGATTTTTTGCTGCATTTTGGTCTGAAATCTGATAATATAATAGTATAGGCAATAACGAAGAAAGAACTTCACAAAACTTTACTTCGCAGCCCAGTACTGCATTTCATAATCAGAATACCTGGGAACGGGACAGGATCCCGTTCCCGTAAAAAGCATCGGAGCATGGCTTCGTATCGAAAAGGGGAGATAGTATGCCGGGCAGGACCGACATGAACAAGCTGCTGTCGGAAGCGGAATTCCGCAACAGAGAATATATGATAACCCATCTGTCTTATGACAGGGAAATGGAGTTCTACCAGAGCGTCAAAATGGGTAACATCGAGGAAACTCAGCGCCTTTTCAAGCCGCTTTCCAGCGAGGGTCTCGGAAAGCTGAGCGAAGACAGTCTGCGCAACCTCAAATATCATCTGATAATCACGATAGCGTTCATAACGCGCTACTGCATAGAGGGCGGGCTCAATATGGAGGAAGCGTACAACTTAAGCGACATCTACATACGGCGTGTCGATGAATGTGTAACCGTGAAGGAGGTCGATTCGATACACCGTGAGGTGGTGGATACCTATGTCCACAAGATGAACAAGCTGCATCAGAACCGCGCTTTTTCGCGTCCGATCATAGTGTGTATCGACTATATATACGACAACCTGCACTCTAAAATACTGCTCGACGATCTTGCTGATATTACAGGACTGAGCGCCCCGTATCTTTCAAAGCTGTTCCATAAGGAAACTGGAATGACCATAAAGCAGTATATCCTTGGTAAAAAGGTTGAGGCGGCGGAAAACCTTCTCAAGTTTTCAGATTACCCATGCTCGGATATTTCGCAGTATCTCGGTTTCGGTACGGAAAGTCACTTTATATGTGTGTTCAAGGGTTTTACGAAGACCACGCCGAAAGAGTACCGTGAAAGGTTTTTCCGTACACGCTGGGGAGACCGCAGTGCCGCGGAGAAAAAACAGAGCAGGAAGCAGAAGGATACGTCCCAGAATCCTGATAAATAAAACGATTTTATATGAATATAATAAAAAAGCGTAAAATTGCGACAAAAATATTAAGAAGATGATATAAAAATAAGATCAAAATGTGGTAAATTATAATTGTTAAGGGGAGAAACTCCAACACCGGAGCCGGATCAGCTACCCGGTTCCAAAACCATGAAAGGAAAGGTAACTATTATGAACGTTAAAAAGATGATCGCAGTGATCGTAGCATCGGCAGCAGCAGTAACAACATTCGCAGCAAGCGCAGCCGCTTATGACCTCAACAAGGATCTGAAAATAGGCTGGAGCGCAAGTGTAACTATTCCCGGCGAAGAGTTCGAGGGTACAACACCCGACACCGTTTTCACGATCACATTTGATGCAGACGCTTCTCTCGCAGAGAAGGCAGGTCATGAATACTGGTGCATCAAGCCCATGATCAACGATACGGGCTGGCCGTTCATCGATACTCTCGTAGGACCCACACTCTCCGACGGTAAGGACTCTTATGTTATACAGCCTGAGGATACTGAGATCAAGTTCACTATTCCCGCTGAGGAGCTTGAGCATATTCAGGTAGCCGGTATGGCTATCATGGGTCACGGCATCAAGCTGAACACATTCTCTTACTCCAACGACGAGACAGTTGCTCCCGCAGCTGAAGCGGCTCCCGCTCCGGCAGCAGAAGAGGCAGCAGCTCCTGCTCCCGCAGCTGAAGAAACAGCAGCTGCTCCCGCAAATACAGAGACTAACCCCCGCACAGGCGTTGAGGATGTTGCTGTTATGGGAACACTCATGCTCATCTCCGGTGCTGCGGCAGTAGCTTCCAGAAAGAGAAAGTAAGAAATAATATTGTTCTCCAAAGATATATCCCCTGCACGGCAATAGTCGTGCAGGGGATTTTTTCGTATTTGGAAAGGCATTTTTAACCGGGGAAAAACAGCCAGTAGTATTTGAGAAGCATGATTATCGAAAGTGTAAATACAAATCCGACAGAAGCAGCGAGATAGTACACCCGCATACGCTTTGTCTTTATCAGTATAGCACTGCCGATGCCGATCCAGATACACGACACCATAAGCGATGTTACAATAAGTATCATCGGCAGCAGGAACGTAAATCTGTAATGGAACATATTCTCCGCTGTGTACAGAACGATCCCGGTGACGAACGGCACAAAGCCGAGCGGCAGTACCGCAAGTCCCCAGTTCTTTCTGTGCGCCCGGAAAAAGCATACGTTAAGAACGCCCAATATGACCGCTATAACAAGACATTCGCCCGCCATTTCTACCTCCGTCCGGTTTATTCTTCTTTTATTCCGCAGATGATCCGACCGTTTATCCCGTCAGATCGGGGTCAGCCGATAAACCCTTTTACTATGCTGTCGGCTTTTTCGTTGTCGCTCGTTACAAGATAATATACCCAGTTTCCTGTCTGTCTTATAACAGCGTTTTCGATCTTGTACATCTCGTCGGGAGTATATGTTTCATACGTCTCCTTCTGATATGCAAGTCTGTCCTCAACAGCCTTTACCGCACCCTTTGCGCTGTCTTCGCTGTTAAAACGGAATACCGCTATCTCGTCCGGGTAAGCGCCGGAAGCGCAGATATAATACGAGAAAGCGTCGAGCGCGTCAACATCGAGCCCGTCGAAGTAATCGGGCAGAGATTCCGCCTTCTTCTCAAATGCCGAGTTTATCGGTACTTCATCGAGCACCGCCTTTGTTATCTCGCCCGGCTCTGCATCGGACGCGATTGGGACAGAGATCTCCTCGCTTTCTTTAGTAGCAGCGGCTGTTTCGGATGCCGCGCTTGTCGTCGCGGCTGGTGTTGCCGTACCTCCGCAGGAAGCCGCACCACATACGAGAGCAGCGACAAGAGCTGCAAAAATTATCTTCTTTTTCATTTTTTTCATATCCTTTCTTTTATTTTGTTCTTTTATTTTTATAGCAAATGACATCCGGTCATGTACTCTGGAAGTACAGTCTATTAAACCGGAGTCATTAAGCTGTCGATGACTGGAAAAATGACAGCATACGCTTGTATGCCGCACCGAGAAAGTGAAGCCCGTCCGCTTCGGCGTATGCCGAAGAGAAGTAGCCGTCCTCGTTCAGAAGCTGTGAACACAGGTCGAGATATCCGACTCCTGCGCCGGAAGCCATAGTTTTCAGCCGTGAGTTATAGTCATTGACCATTGACATAGTTTCCTGCCCCGCATCGTTATGCACTTTTGTGACAGGAGGAATGGAGACCACATATATCGCGCTTTCGGGACAGACAGCCTGCAGATCACCGACAAGCTGCTTCATACTGTTCGCCATATATTCGTTTCCCATATAGGCAAGCCCATTTGAGCCGAGCATTATGAATATACGCGTCGGCTGCAGGCTCTGCGCTTTAGAGACAGCCGTCTGACCTTTTATCTCCGATGTTCCCGCACTCTGCGGATTGAGCCCGATCTTCGCGAATACCTGTGTGTCCGGGAAATATCCGTAGGCTGTGAGTCCGGTATATATCGAATCACCGATAAAATAGTCGTTTGCGAAGAATGACGGGTCATAGCTGTTGGGTGTGGGTGCGGAAGTTGTTTCCGCGGCAGTTGTTCCGGAGGTGACCGAAGCTGCCGTCTGTACAGTTGTTTCTGCCGCTGCGGTCGTTACTGTAGTCTGTACCGTAGTTTCCGCAGAGGTTTCGGCGCTCGTTCCGGAAGCTGCATCAGATGTGACCGTGACAACGGTCTCCATGCTTGTCTCACTCGTTTCCGCGGACTCTGCCGCCGTCTCTTCCGTGACCTCCGGCACTGTCTGCACCGGTTCGTCGTCGGTAAGCTCTATGATGCCCGATATGGAGGTATGAACAGTCTTTGCGGCAGTCGTCGCAGCGGGCTTTTTCGTTTCCGTCTTTTCCGTGCTTTGCGGAACATTGTTTTCGCCGCACGCCGATACGCACATCAGAAGTGCCGCGAGCAGGGCAGAGGTCAGCTTCTTTCCGATAACCGGCATTCCCATATTACAGCTCTATCGACCTCTGGAAGAACGCGAGCATACGCTTGTATGCCGTTCCGAGGAAGTGCAGACCGTCAGCTTCAGCATAAGCGTCCGAGAAGTATCCGGAGGCGTCCTCAAGCTTGCTGCACAGGTCGAGATAAACAACGCCGGTTTCTTCGCACATACTCTTGAGCAGCTTGTTATAGCCGTTGACCATTACCATGGTTTCCTGACCCTCCGCGTCGTGCGCCTTGGTTACCGGCGGTATGGAAACAACGTAGATGTATGACTCGGGGCAGACTTCGCGGAGCTGTCCCACAAGCACCTTCATCTGATCTGCCATGTGAGTGTTGCCGAGGTAGGCGAGTCCGTTCGAGCCGAGCATTATGAATATACGCTTCGGCTGCATTTCCTCCGCCTTGCTTACCGCCGTGTATCCGCCGTATTCCTTTGTGAGCGCGCTGTCGGGATTGAGCCCTACCTGCGCGAATACCTGACTTTCGGGGAAGTAGCCGTAATTCACAAGTCCGGTGTATATCGAGTCGCCGATGAAGTAGTCGTTCGCGAAGAACGTCTCGTCGTAGATATCCTCTTCTATCGCGGCAGTCGTGTTTTCTTCGGATTCCTCCGTTTCGGCTGTCTCCTCCTCGGGAGCTTCTGTATCTTCCGCGGTCTCGGTCTCTTCCTCGGGAGCCGGCTCCGTCTCAACGGTATCGGTGGTGATGACGGTGGTAACTATCGACGCAGCTTCGTTCGGCTGATCCATATTTGCTACATCGGCAGGTTCGAGCTTGCCGGTCATATACAGATATATCAGCGTCACGAGCGTTATCAGGACCGCTACGATAGCTATATTCAGAATGACGATAGCCAGCGAGATACCGTCAACCTTGTTTTTCTTTGCCATTGGTCTTATCTTCCTTCCGTCTGCTCTTTGTTTTGCTCTCTGTATTCTGTATCTTATGTTTTTTCATATGCTTTTTTATAGCCTGGAAAGTTTTGTCGCTGATAACGTGTTCGATCCTGCAGGCGTCCTCGGAAGCGGTCTCCTCATCTACACCGATCGCTGTGAACAGTTCGGTCAGGACTTTGTGGCGCTCATATATCTTTTCCGCGATCTCGCGTCCGATATCGGTAAGCGTGATATAGCCGCTGTTGTCTATTTCAAGATAGCCGCCGTCTTCAAGAAGATGTATCGCGCGGCTGATGCTCGGTTTGGAAAATCCCATTTCCTCGCAGATATCTATGGATCTTACGTCGTTCTTTTTCTGGGAGAGGATAAGTATGGTTTCAAGATACATCTCTCCGGATTCCTGCAAATTCATTTCCGACCTCCGTATTCTGGTTTACAGATCATTTCTGCTGATTGTTGATTGTTGACCGGATCAGACAATTCCCGTTCTTTCGGCGCTTATAACGCCCGGTATCTTGCAGATGCGGGTGATAAGGGCATTGAGCTGTTCAAGGCTCGCGACCTCAACGGTGACGATGATATTGCCGTTTCCGTTCTTAAGCTGATGAGCAGTAATATGGCGTATCGGCAGTCTTCCCGCAGCAATGGCTGAAGTGACATCCGCGATAAGCGCAGTCCTGTCCTCGGCTATAATATCGAGAGTGGCATTGTAGCTGTCGCTTTCCGTTCCGCTCGCCCAGTACACATTTATCCAGCGTTCCTTTTCTGATTCCGGTGAATTGAGCACGTTCATGCAGTCCTTCTTATGCACGGAAACACCGTAGCCGCGTGTTATAAATCCGATGATCTCGTCACCGGGAAGGGGATTGCAGCATTTCGCAAATTTGATCAGACAGTTGTCAATGCCTTCGACAACGACACCGCCCTTGCGCTTGCGTATACTGCGGTTCATTATATCCTCGTCGGATTCCTGTATCTTGTCCGCATTTCTCGAATTGTACAGATCCTTCGCACGCTGCATTATCTTCGATAGTATAACGCCCCCGTAGCCAATAGCGGCGTAGAAGTCATCGGCATTGTCGAAATGCTGAAGCTTGGCGAGCTCAAGAATGAAGTCCGGTGAAGGAACCATATTGTTTCTGCGGAATTCAAGCTCTATCGAAGCCATACCTTCCTGTATGTTCTCCTCACGGCATTCCCGCTTGAACCACGAACGTATCTTTGCGCGTGCCTCGGTAGTCTTGGCGATTTCGAGCCAGTTGCGGTTAGGCCCCGCATTCGGGGAGGTCGTGACTTCAACGATATCACCGGTCTTCAGCTTATAATCAAAGCGTATCATTCTTCCGCCGACCTTGGCTCCGGTCATGTGATTGCCGACCTGTGTGTGTATCGCATACGCAAAGTCGATGATCGTCGAGCCTGCCGGGAGCGTGATGACATCGCCCTTCGGCGTGAATACATACACATCGTCGGGTGCAAGATCGACCTTGATCGCGTCGGCGAGCTGGTCGATATCGTCGGAATCCTGCTGCTGTTCGAGAATGTGTCTTATCCAGTCGAAGCGCTTTTCGCCGGTCACGTTTCCGGATATTCCCGCTTTGTACTTCCAGTGTGCGGCGATACCGTACTGTGCGGTGTTGTGCATCTCATAGGTGCGTATCTGCACCTCAAACGGTATGCCTTCTCGCCCTATAACGGTTGTGTGGAGCGACTGGTAGCGGTTTGGCTTCGGGGTTGCGATATAATCCTTGAAGCGGTAGGGAATGGGCTTGAAGATATCGTGTATGATACCGAGAACGTTGTAGCACTCTATAACGGTCTGCACGATAACGCGGACTGCGTAGATATCGTATATCTCGTCGAAACTCTTGCCCTTTACATATACCTTTTTATATATGCTGTACACGCTCTTGACTCTGCCCTCGATAGTCGGAGGCGGCTGGATATCGGATATACGTTCTCTTATACGCTCCTTGATTATGTCGATGAACGTATCGCGCTGCTCCTTGTGCTTGTCGAGCATTTCTTCGATAGCCTTTGAGCCGTACGGGTCGAGAATACGGATAGATATATCCTCCATTTCCTCCTTTACCGCACTCATACCGAGCCGATGTGCGATAGGTGCGTAGAAGTTCATGGTTTCGAGAGCCTTCTTGCGCTGCTTTTCTGGAGGACGGTACATAATGGTGCGCATATTGTGGAGACGGTCGGCGAGCTTTATGATGATAACTCTGATATCCTTTGACATGGCTATCAGTATTTTACGGATATTTTCTGCCTGCTGTTCCTCTTTGGAGTTGTTCAGGGGGACCTGACCTATCTTTGTAACGCCGTCGACGAGGTTGGCGACATCTTCACCGAACTTTCGTCTGATAGTATCGAGCGAAACGTCGGTATCCTCGACCACGTCGTGCAGCAGCGCGGCGCAGATGGTGTCCGTATCCATACAGAATTCGAGCAGGATACAGGCTACCGCGATGGGGTGTGTGATGTACGGCTCACCGGAGCTTCGTTTCACCCCTGCGTGAGCTTCGTTTGCAAGCTCATACGCAGCCGTGATCTTTTCGAGATCGTAAGGCTTCTCGCTTGCCTGTATCTTCTCCGTCAGGTATTCTATCGTATAAAGCATGCATGATCCGTCCTTTCTTATGTTCTCTTTATTTTTTTATAATATATCTCTGTAATCTGTGCGTACTCCGAGCGGTCCGCAAAGTCAAATTTCATATAATCTGATGAGTAACTCTTATTCTTCTTCTTCCTCTGCCGCGGGTTCGTCCTGTGTGGGCTCGTCGGGAGTATAAACTACCTTCAGCAGTCTGTCGGCGATAGCGGAGATAAGGTTCTTGTACTGGAGCTTTTCTACCCACTTCTTCGGGAAGCCCTGTATTCCGAAATACGCGCCGAGCATAGCGCCTGTCATGGAAGCGCAGGTGTCGCTTGCGCCGTCGTGGTTCGCGGCAAGCTGGATAGCATGGCGGGGGCTGTCGCAGTGGAGAACTGCACAGTAAACGGCGATAGCGAGAGCCTCATAAGCCTCAAAACCGTACCCCATTTTCTTTACTGCGGACATCGGATCAACTTCCTCGTTGCCCACAAGGTCAAGTGCGTACTGAAGTGTCTTCTGGAGCACTTCACCGTCGGCTACTCCGTCAAGCAGCTTGATGACAGTCTTTACAGCGTCCTCTATCTCTGCACCGCTGACTATCTCCGCGATGATAGCGGCGTAGCAGCCTGCGGAAATATAGCCCACGGGATCGCCGTGAGTTATAGCGGCTGCACGGCAGCCCATGTCGAAAGCCTTTTTCGTGTCGTTGTAGAAATACAGTCCGATAGGCGCGGAGCGCTTTACGGCTCCGTTGTCCTTGTTTGCGTTAAGACGGCGTTCGGGAGTACCGTAAGCCATATTCTTGATCTTAAGCAGCGCATCTATGTTCTTGGTGTCGGCGGTGCGCTTCTTATAAAGTCCTTTTGCTTTTAGAAGACGCAGCTTGTACGCGTTCTGAGCAGGGTCGAAGAGCCATGCGTACTCCTTGCCCGCAACTGTCTTGGTCTGTGTGTAAAGCCATACCTGATACGAGAGGAAAATGTAATCCTCATAGTTTACCTGACCGTCATCGGCTCCGGCGCTGTGCGCCCAGAGGAGACCGTCCGCTGTGAACAGTGAGAGCTGCGTATCGTCTGTGAAGAGCGCTGTGCCGGTTCTCTTGCTCACTGCAAGGTCGAGGCAGCCCTTCTTCTCAAATCTTTCGCAGATCGCGTCGTAATCCATAAGCTCGATAGGGTAGCCGAAAGCGTCTCCTATAGCAAGTCCCAGCATTACTCCTTTGAAACGGTCGTCAAGATATACTTCGCTCATTTTGGTTAGTCCTTTCCTTTTTGAGTTTCCTCATAGTTTTTCTGTCATATATGGTTTTGGATATTACCATAGTTTTCTGTGTCATATACAGCCTTTCGAGATAGTCAAAATATATCCCCGGCGAGGCAATGCCGCTTATGCAGACGATATCCGTGCCTGCCTTTCCGAGAATCTCGTCGGTAAGCAGAACGCAGTTCGTGCTGAGTATCGAATAGGTCTTGAATTTACCTTTGGTGAATTTGAAGAAGTTCGCTTTTGTACCGTACCATACCTCACTGCTGTAATCGTGAAAGTCGCTGAGCTTCACATTCTCCTCGCCTTTTTCCTCGACAGCCTTCTGATACGGCGGCTTCCACGGAATGGTGCGGGTCTTCAGATCTGCGACCTCCTGCCGTACAGCTTCAAGCTGCTCCGGCGTGAGTCTCAGCCCGTAGGAGAAGATCATCTTCCTGTCGTGCGTGACCGAGAAGTCAAGATACGGCTCCTTTTCCGCTATGAACATAACTCCGTCACCGAAAACTCCGAACAGCCTGTGCGATGACCAGTCGTGGTTGCCGTAGGAGATCACTTCTCCGTCGAGGTAAAGATCAAGGTGTCCGATCTTTCCGGAACCGTTGTTCGAGACGTGTACCATTATTTCGATATCCGGCGGAGAACCGTCGCCCCTGTCGTCTATGATCTCCGGCGGAGCGTCGTTTACCGAGATGTATTCGTTTATGTAGCGCAGAGTCCCGAGCGGTATGAATGTTGATACATACACCGGCGGGGAAATGCGTATGCGCCGTTTGAGGTTGTTTTTTACCCGTTGCGGTATGACAAGGGTAATAAAGTCCGATATCATTTCCGCACCGAAGAGTATGCAGTAAACTCCCGATATGATAAGGAACATATCGTCCCGCAGACCGGTCGCGAACATCAGCACCACGAATACCATATAGAATACGAAAGCGATAAGGTCGAGCCAGTGTCCGGGGTGATTGTTTATCTTTGCGACAATGAAGTCCGCCATTTTAGATGCCGCATTGAACAGCAGATATGCTGCCAGAACGTAAGCGGCAAGCGCGAACGAAAGCTGCGGCAGAGAGAAAAGCAGAATTCCGAGCGCTATGTTGACGACAGCGGTTATCAGCTTTGCCTTTCTTCGTTTCTGTCCGAGCCGCCCGTTATGCGCTATGAACGCAAACAGGTTGTTTGCTCCGTGTATAAGCAGGACAGCTCCGGCGAAGTAGGCAAGGGGAGTGATAAGTACCTCCCGCTGGCTCACTATCACTATCCCGAGCGTCAGCATAGCCGCTCCGAGCGCAAACAGAAGCGCTTTGTAAAGGTAGATCCTGTACATTATTTGTGATACTTTCTGTTGTTAATGATTGAGAACGCACGGTAGAGCTGCTCGGCGAGCATTATCCGCGCGAGTCTGTGCGGGAAAGTCATTTCCGACATACTCAGCCGTATGCTGCCCGCGGATTTCACTTTTTCCGCAAGTCCGAACGAACCTCCGATGATAAACACGAACGAACCGGTCCCTCCGGATATGCGGCTCCCGATAAGCTCCGCAAATCCCTCGCTGGTGCGCTGCTTTCCCTCAATGCAAAGCGGTATAACACAGCTTCCGGAGGGGATCTTCGCGAGTATCTTATCCGCTTCCGTTTCGAGCGCTTTTTCGATCTCCTTATCCGAGGGTGAGTCCGGCAGTCTTTCCTGCTCGATCTCTTCCGCGGTAAGCCTGCAAAAAGGCGACAGCCGCTTTGCGTATTCGTCGAAAGCCGCTTTGAAATACGGTTCTTTGAGTCTCCCGACCGCTATGATCTTAACGCTTACCATTGACTGCGGATATTGGCTTTACGGTTGCGGCGGGCTTCCATTTTGGCAATACGCGCCTTCTGAACTGTGTTGAGAACAACGTCCGCTATTATAAGAACAGCGAGAACAGCCACGCAAAGGCGAAACCACCACTTGTCGAAGATGCTGTTTATCATCCTCATAGTATATTCAAACTGCGACAGGGCTATGCTCTGCGACGCAACGAGATTTGTCGTCCATATAGTATCACCGTCGAGCTCCAGCTCCAGCGTTCCCATGACCTGTCCTTTTTCGATAGGCGCTACGACCGCATCATTATCGTTCTTTTCCGCGGTTATGGTGATCTTCTGCTGTATTACAGAGGGGTCAAGATCCTTCGGTAGCAGGGTGGAGAATGCGGCGGCAGGCTTTAATATCGCAACGTCGGCATTTTCTCCCATATCTACCTTTACATTCGCGACAAATGTATTCTCGTTCATGACTTCGCGTATGTCGAAGGTGCGGAAAGCCCACTTGTAGAGGGCGATAGAGTCCTTGAAGTGACCGTTTAGCCTGTTGCCGTCGGCATCGGTGTATGGTGCGCCACAGGTCACAAGCATATAGTTGAAGCCGTTCTGCGAAGCAGTCGAGACGATGTTCGCAAAGCCGGAGTGATAAACGGTGAAGTTCCCGTCGGCATCCTTGGTGTAATATTCACCCATGCTTCCGGTCTTCAGGCCGCTTGCAAACTCGTAGTAGTACGGGTTGTCCCCGACGTTGTTTATAAGTGAGTTAACGTTGTAAATGCCATAGGGAGATGGATTGTACTTGTTCGCCGGCATTATATACTCATAGGTGTTTGTTATCTCCAGTATCTCCGGGAGTTTGTCATAAATGTATCTTGCAATAAGGTACAGATCGTAGGGGGTGGAGTAGTTGTCTTCCTGCCAGAGACCGTGTGTGTTGCCGAAGTGGGTGTTCTTGCAGCCCAGCTCCTTTGCCTTCTTGTTCATCATATCGATGAAGCCGGAAATGCCGCCTTTCTTCTTGCAGAGGTTGTAGCCTATGATGTTTCCGCATTCACAGCCTGATTTTACAAGCAGTCCGTAAAGGCAGTCCTTCATTGTGAGCTCGCTCTGTCCCACGGCGATACCCGCTGTGCCTGCGCCCTCCTTGTTAGGGTCGCCTTCCCAGAATTCATTGGTGCAGTCGTATGTGACCTCCATGGGCATAGACAGGTCGGAGCAGTTCTCGTATGCGACTATAGCTGTCATCAGCTTGGTTATTGAAGCGGGATAGCATTTCTCGTTCTCGTTTTTGGCTGCGATCACCGTACCGAGGTCGAGATTCACCATATAATACGCGCTGCTGTACAGCTCAACATCCGGCGTGAAAGCGGCGGACGCGGGTATGCTTGCGGGTATTAGTGCAAAAACCAATAGAATAGCCGTAAAGACAGCTGTAATTTTTATATTTCGCATATAGACAAAACCACCTTTTTGGGATATAATATAAAAAGATAAAATAATCCAAATAATATACTATTATAACATACTTTGCCGAAAAATAAAAGCCTTTTCTTAAAGGTTTTTAGAAAAATTTTTATATAAATCGGGAAAATATTTATATGATATTGATAACAGGCGACATTCACGGTGATATTTCCCGCTTTTCCGACAAGAAGATACGCCGTCTGAAAAAGGGCGACACCCTTATTGTCTGCGGCGACTTCGGACTTGTCTGGGACGGTTCCGAAAAGGAAAAGAAGCTGTTGAAGAAGCTCGGCAAGCGCCGTTACAGCATACTTTTCACCGAGGGCGCCCATGAGAACTTCGATGAGCTGGAGAAATACCCGACAGAGATGTGGAACGGCGGTCTTACCCGTGTCATAAGCGGCAATCTGAGGCAGCTGATACGCGGACATATCTTCGATATAGGCGGTAAAAAGGTTTTTGCGTTCGGCGGCGGTTCCGGTGAAGAAAACGGCGGATCGGCACCTTGCTCGGAGGAAACTGCGCTGCGGTATGAAAGACCTTCTGAAGCAGAGATATCCGAGTCGGATGCCCGGCTTTCCGCGGCAGGAAAGACCGTTGATTACATAGTAAGCTATGAGCCGCCCGCTTCTATTGCGGATTTCCTCGGTTACGGCGTGTCGTCGGCAGACGGTGTCGGCGTTTATCTCGATACAGTCCGTCATGAGATAAGGTTCGGTATGTGGTTCTTCGGAAAGTACCACATAAACAAGCCGGTGCCTCCGTGTTTCACGGCTGTATTCGACAGCGTGACGGAAGCGGCAATGATTAAGAATCAGGAATCACAGTGATCCGGTATTGCCTTAATAATAACGTAACAGCGCCTTTCTCACACTCCGAAAGCGGGGGAGAAAGACATAAATACAGATTTTGAAAGGAAGAATAACAATGGCAGAATTCAAGTATGAGATAGTAAAGGAGCTCGGTGTGATCTCCGAGGGTGCAAGAGGCTGGAACAAGGAGCTCAACCTTATCAGCTGGAACGGCAACGCGCCGAAATATGATATCCGTGACTGGTCGCCCGAACATGAGAGAATGGGAAAGGGCGCATCGCTCACCGAGGAAGAGATGAACAGGCTTATCGAGCTTTTCAATGCCCGCGATGAAGAAGACAGCTTCGAATAAAACTGTAACTTCGGCGTAACCGCGAAGTGCAAAATGCCTAAAACATCGGGAACGATGTGAGGGCATTTTTACTTTTTCACAGAAAATTCACATTTATAATATCAAAAATTCATTTTTGGTTGACAATTTTTTCATTAGATGATATAATATGCATAGTTGCGAAACTGCTTTAAAGCAGTACCCGACAACATTCTTTTTCGTTATAGGAGGAATAAATTATGACAACAAAAAATAAGGCTATCGTTGCACTCGTATGCGGTATCCTCGGTCTCGTAGGCGGTTGGATCCCGGTTGTACAGTACATCACCGGTGTTCTTTCCATCGTAGCTATCATCTTCGGTGCTCTCGCACTTAAGGATAAGCCCGAGGGAAGCGAGAAGAGCATGGCTGTTGCCGGCCTCGTTCTCGGTATAGTTTCTTGTGCAATCACAGTGCTTGCTATACTTTGCGCCGTATGTGCTCTCGGTGCTATTGCAGCAGCTGGTGCTCAGCTCCAGTAATTTCGTACAGGAAGAACGCTCCCCGCTCAATACGAACGGGGAGTATTTTTTTGAGAGGTTTTTATGTTTCCGGGAATAACTATCTTCGGCAGGTTTATAAGCAGCTACGCTCTTACGGCACTCGCCGGTGTCTTCACAGCCTGCCCATTTGCGATATTCACATATAAAAAGCGCACCGGTGACGGATATCCTATGCTCGCGGTACTGCTTATTTCCGCTATTGGCATATTTGCTGGCGGCGGACTGCTTTACGGTATCACTAACATCGACAAGTGGTATCTTCTCGCGGAGGCAAAGGATATAGGAGAGTGGTGGCAGTACGTTCAGCTCATATTCGGCGGTTCGGTGTTCTACGGCGGACTGCTTGGCGGTATGGCTGCGGCTGCGTTAGTCATAAAAAAACGCGGATATCCCGCCGATTTAATGACCGATATCGCGGCGCCCGCTGTCGCGCTTTTCCACGGTTTCGGACGCATCGGCTGCTTTCTCGGCGGCTGCTGTTACGGCGTAGAAGTACCGTGGGGAGTGACTTTCACGCATTCGCTGAACGAGTCGGCTAACGGTGTGCCGAGAATGCCTGTGCAGCTTTTCGAGTCCGGCTTTGAATTCCTGCTTTTCTTTATCCTGTGGCAGCTTTACAGCCACGGAAAGCTTAAAGGCAGACTTTTCTCGCTGTATCTTGTGCTTTACGGCATATTCCGCTTTGTCATCGAATATTTCCGCGGAGATACATACCGCGGCTTCATATTCGGACTTTCAACGTCGCAGTTCATCAGCATCTTTGTTGTGATAGGAGCATCGGTGTTTCTCACGTACAAGACGCTGCGCCGTGATATTGACAGTCAGGCAGGATAAAACAGAAATCTCCGGATTATACGAGTCCGGAGATTTTTTGTGATAAAATGACCGTAATATGTTGCAATTTTCTTTTCGCTATGGTATAATCACAATCAAAGTAATTGTTTCGGAGGCAGTATATGCAGGAATACATCACCGATTTTGACAAACTTATCAGCGATCTCAACAAAAGACCGGTCGATGCGGACAGACTTGTATCAAAGCAGGCCGACGCGAACACCGTCCGTCTGTTCGATTACCTTAAAAGCATACGCGGGAAAAAGCATATCGCCGGTCAGCAGTATTTGCAGAGCAGCGAGCTTGAAGATGATGTTTATTTTGCGGAAACGGGAGACCTTCCCGCTATGCGCGGCTATGACCTTATGGATATGGACAAGAAAAAAGGCGATGATCAGGTCGCACGCGCCATAAAATGGGCAAAGGACACCGGCTGCATAATAACGATGTGCTGGCACTGGTACGCGCCCGATAATATCGACGAACCGGAGCATTCCGTCTGGTCGTTCTATTACAAGACAACGTCGTATAACCACAAAACCTCGTTTGATATGCTCAAAGCGGTCGAATACGGCACAAAGGAGTACGCATTCGCCGTTTCCCGCATAGATAAAGCTGCTGCTGAACTGAAAAAGTTTGAGGAAGAGGGAATACCCGTACTTTTCAGACCGCTGCATGAAGCCAATGGTGCGTGGTTCTGGTGGGGAAAGCGCAAGGACGACCCGCAGGCTTGCATAGATGCTTACAGAAAGCTCTGGTATATGATCTTCGACCGTATCGAAAATTATCATAAACTGACAAACATAATCTGGGTGTGGAACGGGCAGGATAAGGATATGACAGTTCACCCGAACACCTTCGATATCGCCGGAGACGACATCTACAGCGAGAAAGAGGACGACCATACTTCGCAGAAAGAGCGTTTCGATTATATATCGTCACTTTCCTGCGGAAAGCTCGTTACGCTTTCCGAGTGCGGGTATATCCCGTCTCCCGCGGAGATGCGCCGTGACGGTGCCGGCTGGCTCTGGTGGCTCCCCTGGTGGGGCAGCTTCGTGTATGACGTTGACGAGATCTGGAAACCGGTATTTGATGATAACAACCTTCCCGTAAAAAACGAGAAATACATGAAAGGCAGCTTTCTCAGCGATGCGTTTGCGGACGAGGACTGCGTGACACTGTCGAGACTGCCGTTTTTCAAAGGGCGCGAGACTTTGCCGGAAAAATTCAGAAAGAGCGATAAAGAATGAGAAATAAAAAAGCGGCATTTCTTGCCGCTGTGACTGTGTTTTCTTTGGGTATATCAGGCTGCGGTGCTTCGGAAACAGCACCGCAGACCGTGACGGCAGCAAATACGGTGCCGCCCGATGCTTCCGGGATATCGGAGACAGGGACCCTTGCCAAATATGTGATGAACTGCCGTGAGATCGCGCACTTCGCACTTGACGAGAGCGGTGAAGATCACCCGCCGTATATGGAGGTTACGGACGAGACGTTCCTGACCGACATTCTCGGATATGATATGAGTATTGCCGATGACAGCTGCGTGAATGTGCAGCTGGTGAGCACCGACCTGTTTGAACTCACGATAATACGCGCGGACGAGGATAATGCAGATGACATCGAGAATATGCTCGAAGAACACAAGGAATATCTGAGAAAACAGGCAGCCTACTATCCGGCGCAGGTGAAAGCTGCCGATGCGACAAGGGTAGGGAAGTCGGGCAGATATCACTATCTTATCTGCTGTGAAGAGCCTGTCGGGCTGGAGAAGCAGGTGCTCAGCTATATTCTCCGGGGTTAGATACGCTGTCCGAACTTGATAACAACCTTTTTCATCAGCTCATAGCTGCCCTTGTAGTAGGGTGTGGAGCCGGTGCGGAAGTCGTTGTTGAACATCTCGACAACGAAATAGACCTCGCTGTAATCCTCCTGAAAGAAGAACGTGCATTGCAGATATGACGATTTGTCGGCATAGTAATTCACCGGCTCGAATGATGTGAGCTCGAATACATCTTTATTCAGCAGAGTTGTGATCTCGTCGATCTTTCTCGGCATGAACTGTACTTTTTTTGTGCGCGGCATTGATTTTGCCGCCTTTTTTTCGTTGGACGGAGCTTCCTTGTCTTTTTTCCTGAAGAAGAACAAATCGTAACACCTCCATACATATCATCGCTCAATGTATGTTTGCCGGTATGATGATATGAGCCTGATATCAAAGAATGCGCCGGCAGTTGGCTGTTCGGTAATTGTCTTTGATATATCAATTATATCAATATTATGTAAGACTGTCAATATAATTTTTGCGTATTTATATGAATCTGATAAGAAATTTTCTGCGCGGTCAGCGGACAGGCAGATCAGAACACAGTCTGCACCTGTGGTTTTCCCGGATAATATATTTTGTGTTTTACGCTTGTTTTCCATTGATTTTTTCTGCCTTATATGGTATTATCAAACCAATTTCACACTGAGTACCACCGAGTCACACTGAGTCACACAAAAAAATCCGATTCCATGGGGCTTTTTAATGGTAGAAAGCTCAAAAACAGCGAAACAGCGCTGTTCTGAAAATTCAAGCATTTTGAAGATTTTTGGTAGAAATTTGGTAGAAAGCCAACGGTAAAAAAGTTGGTAGAAACTTGGTAGAAGCCGAAAACAACCCTAAAACGGTAGAAAGTCTGTTGACAAAGCAAACTGAATAATGGACAATAGCGGACGGTGTTTCATAACAGAAGCGCTGTCCGCTATTTTTATGCCTAAAAATTGAATATTGCACATCGCTTCTCACTGAGCCTGTATGAAAACAGGTCGCTGAGGAGCTTTTTTTATTTCAGATGAACTATGTCAAGGAGGTCTTTCTATGCCGAACCCTACTGAAATCAGTCTGCTCAATTACAACTTTGAAGCTAAAGCCTGTAATGAACTGCTGACGGCAATGCTCAACCATTCAGACTTTGACTACGTTACGGTCGATGAGCTTCGCCGTTACAGTGAGCTTTCACAGTTCACCTTCGATGAGCTTCGTACCGCTGTGTATGAGCTTTGCAAGAGAGGTTTCCTCCTTGTAGTGCAGAAGCCGTATGGTCATGTCTATGCGGTCAACAAGCTGCGAATATCCAACATGGAATTTGTGTACGGAGCGTAAGCAGAGGTGAGAGAAATGGACAAGAAAACAAAAGCAAAAAAGACAATACCAGATACGATCTGCCGAGTACATAGGTCAGGCGGTTATGCCGTTCTGAGCAATTGCTTCGTGCGGTCAACAAATATCGGCTGCGATTCGATAGGTCTGCTCGGCAAGATCAATGACCTACCACCTACATGGAATTTCACGATTGCCGGACTTGTGGCTATCTGTGAGGACGGTGAAACAGCGATCAAGTCTCAACTTGCTGAACTGGAACAGTGGGGATATGTCAAAAAGACCTTGCTGATGCCAAACGAGTCTCCTACGGGCAGGATCAGCTATCTCTATGACTTCTATGAATACTCGGAACTGGACGATTCTATCCCGAAGTATGACATTGAAATGGAGACATTTACAGCAGATAACGCTACCCTGAACCGTGTGAAGAAGGACAGCAATTTCACTATTATCAGTGCAAAGCTCCTCAGAACCAATAAGATCAGAAACAAACTGATCGGCTTTATGCTGAAAGTTCTTTCTCTGCCGAATAGCTGGAATTTCTCTATGTCCGGACTAAAAGCGATCTGCAAAGAGGGCAAGACTGCCGTGCATAACGCTGTGAACAAACTCATTGATATGGGCTACCTTGTTCGCACAAAACTCCTGTCGAATGAGAGCGTGAACAATCATTTTGAATATGTTTACAGCTTTTTCGATGTACCCGTCAGCAAGGAAGAAGCAGACGAACTTGAAGCTGAGACCAGACGCAAGGCTATTACGATCCGTGAGGGCGGCAAGGCGAAAGCCGTTGTTTCTTCATCGGCTGAAAAACAGAAGGTGGAAAACCCGTATCTGGACACTCCGCCTGCTGAAACTCCGCTGTCTGAAAATCAGGGACAATATAATAACAACAATACAAAACAGAAAAATCAATTACTGTGTGATAAATCCTCTATCATTCCTGCGGTGGCAAAGCCAACTTTCAACATTCCGAGTGTTGAAAAATCTGCTGAGAGAGTGACTGACGGATATAACGCAGAAGAAGTAGAGTATTTCACAGAAGTTGTCAGAGATAATCTCGACTACTGGCATCTTGGTGACTGGCTCTGTCAGGACGGTCGGGACGGTTATGCAGAAGCTGATGAAATTGTCGGCTTTATCGTTGACGAAATATGTTCCCCTCTGCCATATACCACACTCAGAGGTCAGGCATTCCCCAGAGCAGTTATTCAGTCAAAGATGCTCAAAGCCAATATCTACATGGTAGAGAATGTCCTTGAGAATATGGCAAAGGTCGATAATATCAAGGATTTTCGCAGATATTTCATCAGTTCCCTCTACAACGAGGTTCTGACATATCATTTCAACGAAGGTTGTGAGAGCCGTAACATTGACGAACAGATCAGGCGTGATCTCGGTTATGGTATGGCTGTCTGACAGAGAAAGGAGGTGGTTCTATGGCTGCAAAGAAGAATGTGGCGGTAACTCCTGCATTTACAGGCAGGAATGTATCGCTGTCTGAGATCTCTCAGGCAAGTGGTATCGGCATCGCTACGCTGAAAAAGGGGCTTGTTGCCGGAGCTGTTGACTTCGGTTATGCGATTCCCTGCGGTAAAGGCGATCAGCATCGCTATTACTGCCCCGACAGGCTTGTGTATCTCAAGACCGGATACTTCAATCCTAACCCTGAGAAGCAGAACACAGACTCCGAAGCCGCTTGAAAGTCTGTAAACGACCTGTTTTACAGTTTTCACAGCGATTTAGAAGCTATCGTCATGGATATGCTCGGTAACAGGATAGAGAAAAAGACTCTTGACACCGTGTTTTCTTCTTTTGACGAGCTTCAGGAGGAATATCACAACAAGCTCCATGAGCTTTTACGGAAAGAGGTGAAAAATCATGGCTAAGTCTATTATCACGCAGGACGGCGATCTTGTCAACTATAACAATCTGGTCGCAATCAGCGTCGAGGAGCGTGCTGTTGGTTTCGATGAGGAGCATTCGGAAGATGAATACTGCATCATCGGCACTGACGTAAAGAACGGCGAAATTCTCCTTTACCATAGCTCCGACTATGAGGAAGTGATGAAGGTCCAGCGTGACATTACCCGTTGGCTCCAGAGTGAAGCGTTCTCCACTTTTGAAATGCCAACCGCAGACGAAGGCGGTGATGCGTAATGCCGTCCGACTATGAGAACGGTGCGAAGAAAACCATCGACATTTCGATCAAGGCGGAGAAAATGACCGCCGATGTGCTGAAATCCGCATTGCAGGAGTTTATGTCGGGCAAAGCTGAGAAAAAGGGGCGTATGACCTACAAGCAGTTGCAGGCAAAGTCCCCGTCAAAGCTCGACAGCATTGAGGTTTCAGACCGAAATATCGGGGATTTTCTGAAAACCGCACGAAAATACGATGTGGATTTTGCCCTGAAAAGAGATAAAAGCACCGAACCGCCTACCTATCATGTTTTCTTTTCCGCTGCCAAAACAGAGGATTTCAAGAGAGCATTTTCGGAGTATGTCGGCAAGGGACAGGGCAAGACA
>CACZGM010000046.1:0-18239 GCA_902780695.1 uncultured Ruminococcus sp.
AAATACGCTGAAAGTGTATTTTCAAGGCTTTCCTAAATCCGCATTGCGGATTTAGGAACAACAACTGCCATAAGGCAGTTGTTGAGGACGCATTAATTACAGTATCAAAAAAGAGGACGCAGAAGGTGCAGAATCTCAACAGACTACTTTACAAGTGCGAGCAAATGCTCCGGAGGCCGACGCTCGCTTAAAAGGAACTTCCGATAAACTGAATGCAGTATTTCAGAGCCGCATAAGCAGTTTGCTCTGCAAGAAATGAATGGGGGTTGACAAGCATCACATTATGTGGGTATTTATCTTGAAATCGAAAATTAATAAAAATATATCGATTATCGATAAAAAAGTATTGACAAACGATTGCACTTGTGCTATAATGCAAAAGAACCGGAAAGAAATAACGGAGGAGATCGGACTATGGACTACACAGAGAGTTTCACCACACTTGACGAATCATATCTCCCGCAGATAGCGGAACTGTTCGCAAGCGCGTTCGGCGGTGAGCCGTGGCATGATGACTGGAGCGACAGTGAACAGCTGAACAAATATATACGCGATCTGTCCTGCTGTTTCAGCTCGCTGAATTACGGACTTTTCGCAAACGGCAGACTTGCCGCCGTTTCAATTGGCACAGTGCGGCACTGGTGGGAAGGTACGAACTACATCATCGAAGAATTCTGCGTTTCTCCCGACGTACAGCATAAAGGCGTCGGAACACGGTTCATGTCGATGATAGAGGACGACATCAGAAAACGCGGGATATCCGGGATATTCCTCCAGACAGAGAGCAATATGCCGTCCTACAAATTTTACAGGAAGAACGGCTTTGAAGATATGCCGACCCATGTGAGCCTTTTCAAGAAGCTGTAAAAAACTGTTTCAAGGAGAAAACAAAATGAACTTAAAATGGACTTCCGCAAATTCGCTGAGACTGTCAAGAATACTTACCATAGCTGTGCTTGTACTCGCTGTCGGGATCCTTTTCCTGATACCGGTGATAACACAGTGGTACGACGATGTATCCGGCAGGGAACCGATAATGCCGGTGCTGACCGTATGTCTGTATATATCCGATATTTTTGCCGTGCTTGCACTGTGGGAACTTAATACGCTGCTCGCGAACATCTCGAAACAGGAGCTTTTCACCGAGCGCAATACAAAATGCGTGCGTGTGATATCGTGGTGCTGCTTCGGGCTGGCAGCTGTTTTCGCAGTGCTTTCATTCTGGCGGCTTCTCGCACTTCTCGTCGCCGTTATCGCCGCGTTCGTGGGACTTATTCTGCGCGTGGTGAAGAATATGCTCGCAACCGCCACCGAGCTGCGCGAAGAGAACGACTACACAATATGAAAGGAGCGGGGATATATGCCGATAATCGTAAATCTCGATGTGATGATGGCTAAACGGAAGATATCCGCAGGCAATCTTGCCGAGCGCGTTGATATCACCCCCGCGAACCTTTCCATATTAAAGAACAACAAGGCGAAGGCTGTCCGGTTCTCTACGCTCGAAGCACTTTGCCGCGAGCTTGACTGCCAGCCGGGAGACATACTTGAATTTGTCCGTGAGGATAAATTCGGGAATGAATAATTAATGTGTCCTCAATAACTGCCTTTCGGCAGTTATTGTTCCAAAGTCCTCAAAGAGGACTTTGGAAAGCCTTAAAAATACGCTTTCAGCGCCTTTTTAAGGCAGACACATTCCTTGATGTCAAGCTCATTCCGCCCTGTGGGCGGACAAAAGTGCAAGGAAAATTTGTATATTTCAGGATTTTCCTTGCACTTTTGCAACCGTGAAAAGTCTTCAAGCTGCGCTATGAAGCTTTTTCACGGTTGATGAGCAGACATTAATTATGCAGCGCTTCACCGCGTATCCGGAGCGTGACGAAGCGGATAATCAATCAGCGTTGGAGGAAATGATAATGGATAACGAGAATGTAATGACTATGCCTGCGCCGCCTGCCGTGCAGGAGGTAAGGTATGATGCTCCGAAGCCGGAGATAAGAAAGCATGACGGCGTGTTCGTGTGGCTCGCACTGCTGCTCGGATTTATGGTAATGCGCTACTGCTTTTTCAATACAAACGGCTTCTTCACGACCGCGGCATTTCTGCTGACATTTGCGTGCAGCGCCGCGTATCTGCTCGTAAGCGGACTCCGCCCCACTGCAAGACAGTGGGTCTCGGCGGGAATACTGTGCGTGTTCACATCGGTCTTTTCGATAACCGCAAGCGGACTTCTGCACGTCCTTTGCTTCCTGTTTCTCACCGCGTTCCAGTTCTGGTGGGTTCAGGCGGTCTGCATAAAAGCAAGATTTGTGACCCGCTATTTCGGGTTTGATCTTGCGAGGACTGTATTCGCGCAGCCTTTCTTCAGCTTCGGAGACGCGTTCCGTGCAATACGCGCCGGCAAGGGCGGGAAACATTCCGCGGCTGCCGTTACGGTGATAGCCGGAATTGCAGTCACGGTACCGCTGACGCTGATAGTCGCAGTCCTGCTGTCAATGGCAGACGAGGGATTAAACAAGATGTTCTCGGATATAACAGATCACCTTCTGGAGATTGATCTCTTCGATCTGGTGCCGCAGTTTCTGTTCGCTTTCCCGGCGGGTATGATAATATTCGGAATGCTTCGTGCGGAAGCAAAGCAGAAGCTCCGCCCGCTGCCGTCGGACGTGTATTACAACGATCGTATGCAGCGTATGAAAAAGCTGCCCGGACTCGGCGTGTTCGCGGGTGTTACGCCGATATGCCTGCTGTATCTGCTTTACGTTTTTTCGCAGGCTAACTATTTCATCTCCGCTTTCTACGGAAAACTGCCCGCAAATATGGCATATTCGGAGTATGCAAGACGCGGATTCTTCGAGCTGTGCGCGATAGCGGTGATAAACCTTGCCGTGATACTTTTCATGCTCGCTTTCTCGAAGCGCCGCGCCGACGGTCATTCCGCCGCTCTGCGCTTCTACAATACGGCTCTGTGCGGATTTACCCTGTTCATTATCGCAACGGCTCTTGCAAAAATGATAATGTACATCAGCGAGTACGGCCTTACGCGCCTGCGTCTTTACACTGCATGGTTCATGGTACTGCTCGCGGTAATATTCGCGGTATTGCTGATACGCGCATTTGTGCCTAAACTGCACACTGCGGCGATTATTTCCGCTGCGTTCATAGCTCTGTTCGGGGTGCTGTGCTTCTCCCGTCCCGACGCGCTTATCGCACAGTACAATATAACGCAGTACGAAAGCGGAAAGCTCGATAATCTTGATGTGGAGATGCTGTGCGGTCTTTCAGACGACGCGTATGTTGTGATGCTCGAACATTACGATACCGTTCACGGACAGGCGTTCAAATGGTATAATAATAAAACGGATATGTTCGATGACGAGCTTGACAACCGTATCTATAATTACGAATGTAACCCGTTCAGCGCGTACAACATCAGTTCGCAGAAGGTAAAGGCGCTTTATGCGGCAAGACAGAATGCGTAAGCGGGTGCGGCTCTGCGCTTCTGCCGCCGCGGTGCTTCTGCTCGGTACCGAGATACTTATCGGGCAGTTCGCGGACGGCTGGGTGCGGTCATATCTTGGTGACGTACTTGTGGTCCCTCTGGTGTACGCGGTGATACGGGTGATAACGCCGTGCAGACCGCGCTTCGGGTTTATACTGCCGACGGCGGTGCTGCTGTTCGCGTGTGCGGTTGAGTTTTTGCAGCTTATCGGCATAGCGGATATCCTCGGTATCACGAACACGCTTCTGCGGACACTGATCGGCACGAGCTTTGCGGTCGGTGATCTGCTGTGTTATGCGGCAGGCGCGGTTCCGTTGTTTGCCGTTGAGCTCGTTCTCCGCAGAAGGGTAAATGATACGCAGTAAATAATAGAACACAGTAAAACAGCCTGCCGTGAAAACTTCACGACAGGCTGTTTTGGAAGGATAAAAATGAATGAAACTGTCAGATCATGAACATCAGATATATTTCAGGAGCTCTTCTATGACACCGCCGAGGTGTGCGTCGGTAAGTCCGAAGTCCATTTCCTTGTAGCACCACGCGCAGCGTCCGATGTTATACTTCTCAAACACGGAGTTGATAGCCTTGTACCATTTCAGTGTATCTTCGGGAGCAGCCTTGTCGATAACGCCGTACTCACCGCAGTAGAGGACGGTATTGTTAGCCTGTGCTTTTTCAATAGCGGGCTTGAACAGCTCCTCAAAATATTCGGGAGTTGCCTTGCTCTCCTCGTACTTCATATCATGGCTTACGTCGAACTGCTCCGGATCTACCCAGTATGCGTGCTGATGAGTGAATTCAAGCGGGTCGTAGCAGTGGAAGTTGTAAACGATGTTGTCGTCGAACGGCGCGTCGAGGTCGGCAACAGCGCAGACGCTGTTGTTCCAGTAGCTTCCGACGAGAATGGGAGTTACCGGTGCGATCTTTCTTATTCTGCCGATGCATTCCCTGACGATACGGTTCCAGACAGGGCTGAATTCCTTATCTGTAACCTCGTTGAGCAGCTCAAAAGCTATATGTTCGGGATCGTAAGCATATCTGCGCGCGATCTCCTCCCAGAGTCTGCAAAAGCGATCCTGAAGTTCGGCACTGTCGAAGAAGCCGAATTCCTGCTCGCCCTTGTCGAAAGAAAATCCTGCTGTCTTGTGAAGGTCTATTATAATATTGAGTCCGTTCTTTCTGCACATCTCCACTGCGCCGTTCACATAGCCGAAGCCCGTATCGCTGTAACCGCCGTTTTCGTCCTCAAGAATATTGAAGTCGATAGGCAGACGGACATGATCCGCACCCCATGACGCGATCGTTTCAATGTCCTTTTCCTTGATGAAATTTTCGAGGCAATCCTTGCTGTAATCGCACTGCGAAAGCCAGCCGCCGAGGTCGATGCCTTTCTTGTAGCCCTTGAATTCTTTCATGATAGTATATCCTTTCTGCGTATCCGTATAGGTTGTTTGCTCCCGAACCGCCGGTCAGGCGGTCTATTCATATATATTGTATCATTTGCAGGATTTCAGCGATATCATAATATTGCTCTTGGTATCACATATTTGTGCATAAATCGGTCAATATTTTGATACAAAGAGCAATTTTATGATATTGATTTTTTCTGAGAATGTGGTATAATGATGACAACGAGAAAAGAAACCAAACTGTAACCGTAAATTGATATTTAGTTTTCAGGAGGAGCAAATCATGAAAAAGACAGTATTATTATCCATCGTAGCAGCAACACTTATGCTTGGTTCCTGCGCATCACAGCAGCCCGCATCTACTGCGGCCCAGACAACGGCTGCACCCGAAACGACTGCCGCGGCGGTAACTGAAGCACCCGCGCCCGATGACGGTTCGATGTATGAAGATCTCTCGAACGGTATGCCCGCTAACTTCGAGGCATCGGACGGCTGGACGAACGGTGACCCGTTCAATGTAACATGGTATTCCGGAAATGTTACGTTCGAGAATGGCAAAATGCAGCTTGTCATTGACAAGGACGCAAAGCCGAAGAAGGGCGTTCCGTATTCCGGCGGTGAGTTCAGAAGCAAGGACTTCTACCACTATGGACGCTATGAAGTGAGCATGAAGGCGATAAAGAACGACGGCGTTGTATCGTCATACTTCACCTATACAGGTCCCTCCGACAACAACCCGTGGGACGAGATAGACATTGAGATACTCGGCAAGGACACCACACAGTTGCAGTTCAACTACTATGTTGACAGCAAGGGCGGTCATGAGTATATGTACGAACTCGGATTCGACGCTTCCGAGGATTTCCACACCTACGCCTTTGAATGGCACAAGGACAGCATCATCTGGTTCGTTGACGGCGAGGAAGCGTACAGAGTGGAAAAGGATCCGAGCAAGCTGCCCTCCACCGCAGGCAAGATCATGGCAAACGCATGGTGCGGCAAGGGCGTTGACGGCTGGCTGAAAGCGTTCAAGGAAGACAAGCTCCCTCTTACAGCGGAGTATGAGTGGGTAAAGTTCACTCCCTTTGATGAATGATGACTGCGCTTACGCGCTTTGTCATTCGCGGCCGGACACCCTGAATCAATGCAGTATTTTAGAGATACAGCAATGGGTCTCTCCCTGAAAAAAGAACAGGGTGAAGAGAAGATCTCACTTTATTAAATGAACCGCACAGACTGACGATCTGTGCGGTTTATTTTTACTGTGTACAGTCGGTAACCCTCACAAAAGCAAAGCCGACAACGGCTGCATAAAACAGACATCATCGGCTCACAATACCGGATATTTCACAGTTCCCCGGAGGAAATATTGTCTTCATCGTCCTCGGCGTATTCGAGGATATCGCCGGGCTGGCATTTCAGCACACGGCATATCGCGTTCAGAGTGGAAAAGCGGATAGCGCTGACCTTGCCGGTCTTGAGCTTCGAGAGGTTGACGTTAGCGACTCCTACTCTTTCAGAAAGCTCGTTGAGCGACATTTTCCGGTCTGCCATTACCCTGTCAAGTCTCAGGATTATCGCCATATCGCACCGCCTTTACAGAGTCTCGTCAGATTCCTGCTGTAGCCTGCCGCCGTATTCAAACACATAGGTGAACGCAGCGAAGACAAATCCCACCACCATGACCGGGAAATTTACCGCGTAAGCGAATGTAAACACATCGCCGCCCTCGATCATAAGCCCTATAACAGGAAACAGGTTGCCGAGCGCGCCGCCTTATTTTATCTTAAGCGACCGCAGGTACGCTTTCTGTTCTTCCCCGACGCGATAGCTCTCCGTTGCTTTCTGTATCGCCTTGTTGTGCGTCCATGCGTCAAGCCGATGCCCCTCAATGAACGGCAACACTTCATCATAATGCTTTGCAAGCGCCGTCGCAAAATACCATGCCGTCATCATGTTGACGTAATACTCGTCCGATCTCACCTTCGCCGCTTCCTCCGCATATTCGGTCCTGAAATCCGCGTCAAGAAAATACCGCATCAGGACGCCTGTCCCGAAACGTATCGTGTATGTGTGAGATGACCGCCGCCACTGCGCAGACTTTTCCAGCAGGACCGGCTTGTTCTTTCTGAACGCTTTCGGCGCAAGCGAATCACAGGTCTCCCAGTTGTCTATGTACGGCAGAAAACGCTCCGTCTCGCCCATGCACTCGTCAAAGCTCTTCATTCCGTTGATAAACTGCGCGTGAATGTAGTTCTCCTCAATGTACCTGTGCGGCAGATCGGCAAGGAATCCCCCGATATCTCTGCCCCTGTATTCCGCCGCGAGCTTTTTCAGCTCCGGTGACCGAACGCCTATTATGCTCTCACGCGGGATATTGGGTATGATACGCGAGTTGAAATCACCGTATTCCCTGTCCTGCATTCCGAGCAGGCGGGTCTGTATCTCTTCTGTAAGTCTGTTCATGATCTTCCTCCGGGCAGATATTTTGCGTGTATAAAGAAATGATATAGCAGAACACCGGAATTTGCAATACACCGTCTGCACAATATCCCGGCGGTTTTTTTGTGCATTTCGCCTCCCGCGGAGCTGCCAATTGCTGCCTGTGCGGGAAAATGTCGATTTTCGGCTTGAAAAAGCAGTCGGATAATGCTATAATAAATACGAGGTGATAGCATTGAAACACAGATCAGATCTGATAAAACGCGCCGGCGCGGCAATACTTGCGGCTGTTATCTGCGCGGTATCGCTCGGAGTGACCGCGTTCGCGGACAGCGGGACGTTCCGCGGGACAGTGACCGCTGCGGAAAACGGGATAAGCACAGGCGGCATAGAGATAGAGGTTTACGGCTCACGGCTGAAATACTCGAAGAACGGACTGAACCGCTACGAGCATTATTACAGCAAGACCGTCACCACCGACAGCAGCGGCAGATTTTCGTTCTCAAAGCCCACCGCAAAGGTGCTGCTTCACGTTAAGACCGATACCCTGCCCGGCGGCACCGGCATATCCGGCGAAACGCTTCTCGTCGGCGGGAACTCCGACACGCTCTCGCTTTCAAAGGTGAAAAGCATAAGCATCACCCCGCTCAACGGCGGCATGGGCTTCAATGTAACGCCGAAAGATGCGTCCGGGAATGTCATATACGCTCCGGTGAGCGTCCGTGAGAGTTTCTCCGCGAATATGAGCAGGATAACCTATAACGACATAAACGACGTAAAGATAAGCCGGAAGATAACAGCCACTGCCGGAAGCATGAATTTCAGCAGGACACTGAACGTTGATATCTCCGACTGCACGGTCTCCGGAAAGCTCGCAAAGCTGCTCGAATACGGTATAATCACCGATGCGGAAAAGGAGCGGATACTGAACGAGAACATAACCGATACCGCCGTAGCGGAGGACGAAAGACCCCAGTACATAAACGAACAGACGTACACGGCAGGCAATTTCATGCTGCACTATGAGTACGGAACCCCCTGCTCCGACGAGTATGTAAACGTCTTTGAGGACGTTGTTGACACATTTTTCTGCAGATACGGCTTTGATGAGCCTTATCATGAATTTGTTCCGGGCAGCAGAACGCAGCGCGAGAAGTACTACCATGTCTATCTTGTGAGCCGCGGAGCAATAAGCATAGACTCCGATGTCGCACCGCGCGCCGTAAGCGGCAGATCGAAAAAGATCGACGTAAACGACGTTACAAAGGGCGGATATGTGGTAATTGACCCGAACGGCGATGTTTCCGCGTTCCGCAAGACAATGTCACATGAGCTGTTCCACGGTGTCATATATCGCTATACGGGCAAGAACGTTGCCTCGTGGTTTGAGGAATCCTTCGCGAATTACGCCGCCCTGCTGTATATGGGCGAAGTCAACAGCCCGATGAAAACACAGATCACCCGATACCTGAAAAGCCCGCAGTACCCGCTGAGCAACATCTCACTCTACCGGTCAAGGCAGTACGGCGAGATGCTGATACCGCTTTACATACATAACAAAATGGGCGGTGTGGCGACGATAAAGAAGATAATGTCGGCGTACTCAAAGACATCGAACTCGCTTACCGCGATATCCAACGGTCTGAAAGCCGCGAACAAGTCATATACTTTCGGGAAAATGCTAACTGGAGCAGCCGATTACGGCGCTTTCACGAAAAGCCACAAGCTGCCGGGAACTACCGTTTCCGCAAAGATCGGCACAAATGCGAGAAGAACAGTGTCGTACAGCTTTACCGCTCCGGGAGCATACTCGGTATCGGATATGACGCTTGAAGCCAATTCCGCGATGTACTACGAATTCAAGGCGGGTTCGGCACAGAAGAAAACGCTTGTTGTAACGGTGGAAACGCCGGAGGGAACGGCGGATTCCTCATACAATCTTATCGTTGAGGGCAAGTCCGTGAGAATACCGCCCCGCGGAAATGCAGCCGAATTCGTGACATTTGAGGTAACGGACTTCTGCGCCGGAGGAACAAAGACAGCTGTACTTACGGCAGTGAACACGGCTCAGAAATCATCAAAACAGGCTGTATTTGCGGTCAATGCTTATGTGAAGTGATATCAATACTTTTTCACATTCCGGGTATAGACAACATTTATTGTGCCTCCCCCGCCGTATCAAAAACTCAAAAAGACCGCTGAATACAACAGCGGTCTTTTCGTTCTGTTAAGTTATTACCAATACAAATCGACGGCGGACGTGCCGCACCGAAATGCGCAGCTGCATTCTTCTATCGGAAGGTGCATTACCTCGGATGGATAGTCTGATCGAAAATGCACCAACCCCACTGCGTTTCAGTCTGCACTTGCCCATAGCTTACAGCCCTGAAATACAGCTACTGCCCGCGCGGGCTCCGCGCTTATGCCATGCCTGCGGTGATGATAGCCATCTTATAGACTTCCTCTGCGTTGCAGCCGCGGGAGAGGTCATTGATCGGAGCGTTGAGACCCTGGAGAATGGGGCCGTATGCTTCGTAGCCGCCGAGACGCTGAGCGATCTTGTAGCCGATGTTGCCTGCTTCGATAAGCGGGAAGATGAATGTGTTTGCCTGACCTGCTACCTTGGAATCCGGGCATTTGGTCTTTGCAACTTCCGCGGAAACAGCAGCGTCGAACTGGAACTCACCGTCGATAACCAGCTCGGGATCGAGCTTGCGTGCCTCGATCACTGCGTCGTGGCTGAGCTGAACGGTGCCGCCCTTGCCGGAGCCGTATGTCGAGAAGCTGAGCACTGCTACCTTGGGGTCGATACCGAAGAAAGCCGCGGTGCGTGCTGTCTCAACAGCTACCTCTGCAAGCTGCTGAGCGGCTGTCTGAACGACATTGCCCTCCTTGTCGAGCTTGTCCGAATAGCTGAGGTTTATAGCGCAGTCGCCCATTGCGATCGTCTCTTCCTTGCCGTCCTTCTCACGGAACAGGATAAACGACGAGCTTACAAGGCTGGAGCCCTTCTTTGTCTTTACGATCTGGAGAGCCGGACGTACTGTGTCGGCTGTGGAGTAGGTCGCACCGCCGAGAAGAGCGTCAGCCTTGCCCATTTTAACGAGCATAGTACCGAAGTAGTTGGACTTCTTGAGTAAGTTTCTGCACTCGTCCTCGGTCATCTTGCCCTTGCGGAGCTCCGCCATTGTCTTTACCATTTCCTCGAATCCGTCGTAAGCAAGCGGATCGATGACTGTTGCGGCAGAGATGTCAAAACCGCCGTCAGCGGCAGCCTTCTTCACTTCGTCGGGATTGCCGCACAGGATAACACCCATGAGACCCTCTTTGAGAAGTCTTGCGGCAGCCGAAAGGATACGCGGATCGGTGCCTTCTGTAAGAACTATCGTCTTTTTGCTTGCCTTGAGGTTTGCAAGCAGTTTGTCAAACATTGCCATTGGTTTATACCTCCGTTAATTATTATCTTTTTCTATTATACCACTTTTTTCCGATTTTGCAAGCGTTTTTTGAGAGATTTCAGAGAAGGGGCGCTCATACATTAATCTTCCGTCAAACGCGTGCAGTATTTAAGAGCCACAGTTTATGTCCGGTGCATACTGAAACGCAGTGTGACTGGCGATAATTCCACTAAAGCATCGAATCCCGTCACGATTCAGATATGCCGGCAAAGCCGACTCCACAATTGTGCATTGTGTATTGTGCATTGTGAAACGGGCGTTTAACCTAAGATTTTCTTTGCAAAATCAACGGTGTCCTTTGCGTCCTTCGCGTAGCAGTCAGCACCTATCGCGTCAGCATACTCCTGCGTCAGAACCGCTCCGCCTACCACAACCTTGCACTCATGCCCGCTCTCGCGTAAAAGCCGGATAGTCTGCTCCATTGCGCCGAGCGTCGTTGTCATCAGCGCACTCAGCCCGACCAGCTTCACATCATGCTCTATCGCCGCTTCAACTACCTTCTGCTCCGGAACGTCCTTCCCGAGATCAATTACCGTGTAGCCGTAATTCTCAAGCAGCGTCTTTACTATGTTCTTTCCGATATCGTGGATATCGCCCTTTACCGTCGCAAGCACGATCTTGCCCTTGCTGATGCGGTTTGCGCCGCTCATCTTCTCCTTTATCGCCGAGAAGCACGCCTGCGCCGCATTCGCCGAAAGTATCAGCTGCGGAAGGAATATCCTGTTCTTGCCGAAGTCGTCTCCGGCACGGTCAAGCGCAGGGATAAGCTCGCCGTTGACTATATCCATAGCGTCCTCGCCCGCGTCAAGGCGCTGCGCTGTCAGCTGCTTCGCTTCTTTGTCAAGTCCCTTTTCTATCGCGTAGGAAAGCGTTACTTCCGCTTTCGGAACGGCAGGCTTCTTTGCTGCCTCACCGCCGAAACGCTCTATGAAGGCAGCCGCGTTCTCGTCATGCGCGGCAAGCACACGGTACGCAAAAACCGCTCCCGACATCGCCGTGATGTTCGGGTTGATTATCGGCAGGTCAAGTCCGCATTCAAGCGCCATTGACAGGAATGTGCTGTTTATCAGCTCTCTCGTCGGCAGACCGAACGATATATTTGACACGCCAAGCACCGTGTGCATACCGAGCCTGTGCTTCACTTCGCGCACCGCGTTCAGCGTCTCATAGACGGCTTTCTGCTCCGTGCTGACCGTAAGGGTCAGACAGTCAATGAATATATCGCTCTTCGGTATGCCGTATTCCGCAGCTTTTGCGGCAATACGCTCCGCTATTCCGACGCGCTGCTCCGCTTTCGGGGGTATGCCGTTCTCATCAAGTGTAAGTCCGACTACCGCCGCACCGTACTTCTTCACTATCGGAAGTATGCGCTCCATTACCGCGTTCTCGCCGTTTACGGAGTTGACGATAGCCTTGCCGTTGTAAACACGCAGTGCCGCTTCAATGACATCGGGCTTGGTGCTGTCGATCTGCAGCGGCAGGTCGGTGATGCCCTGCAATGCCTTTACAACACGCACCATCATTTCCTTTTCGTCTATCTCCGGCAGACCGACATTCACGTCGAGAATATCCGCGCCCGCTGATATCTGCTCAAGCGCCTGGTTTAAGATGTAGTTTATATCGTTATTGCGCAGTGCCTCCTTGAACAGCTTCTTGCCGGTGGGATTTATGCGTTCTCCGATTATCTTCGGGCAGGTTATATCGACAGTGCGGCTGTAGCTGCAAACGGAAGAAAGCTCCGGGCGGGCGGCTCTCGGAACGGGAGTGTTGAGCGCGAGCATCTTTTTCAGATCGCGTATGTACTCGGGTGTGGTACCGCAGCAGCCGCCGTATCCCTTCACGCCCATTTTCGTGTATTTTATGCAGTCATACACATATTTCGCGGAGGAGATGCTGTATGCGCCGGTCGCCGGGTCGGGAAGTCCAGCATTCGCCTTGACCATTATCGGCAGATCTGTATATTGTGCCATTTCTCCGACTATGCCGTAAAGCTCATCGGGTGCGAGCGAACAGTTCACGCCTATAGCGTCGGCACCGTGACCCGTAAGGGTGAGCGCCGCCGAAGACGGCAGACAGCCCGTAAAGGTGCGTCCGTTCTTTTCAAAGGACATGAACGTGAACACGGGCAGATCGGAATTTTCCTTTACCGCGAGCAGCGCAGCCTTTATTTCGTACAGGTCGGTCATGGTCTCGATCATAACAAGGTCGGCAAGGTCTTTTCCGGCTTCGATGATCTCTCTGAATATGTCATAAGCATCCTCGAACGAAAGGGTCCCTGCAGGTTCAAGGAGCTGCCCTGTGGGTCCGACATCGAGTGCTACGAGCGCATCTGTACCCTCGGCGGCTTTTCTCGCTATCATAAGCGCTTCTCTTACTACCTGCGCGGTAGTGTACTGTGTTTTCGCGAGTTTGAGCCTGTTCGCGCCGAATGTGTTGGCGTTGATTATATCCGCGCCCGCGTCGATATATGAGCGGTGAATGGCCTCAACATCGTCCGGGCGGACAAAATTCATTATCTCGGAGGTCTCGCCGGGCTTCATTCCTCGCTTCTGCAGCTCTGTTCCGAATCCGCCGTCGAGTATCACATGATTTCTTTCAAGCAGTTTTTTTACCTTGTCGTTCAATTCTTTTCAACCTTTCTTTCGTGCAAGCTGCCGGATATCCGTTTTCATCGCAGCCCCGCAGTTCAGGAACCGCACGTTGTGCCTTCCTGTCTGTATGTGCATTTTTCGCGCATACCGCACGCCGCGCAGCCGCGCACTCCCCTGCTCTGTTCGCTGTCGGATACACCGATGACGGCGGTGACGGATTTGCGTGGGATAAGTATATTGCTTTCTGTAACGGTGAGCCCGATCAGCTTATCTGCATTCAGGAACCGTATGATCTCCGGCTGCACATCTATCGGATAATCGCCGTATCCGGGGCTGTAACGCCATGTGAAAAATCCGCCGACTTCACCGTGCAAACGGGTTTCGAGCGCATCACAGTGTGCTTCGGTCATGGCACTTGCAAGCGCGTCAAGAACGAGCGCATAAGCCATATTGCGTATCTCTGCGGTGCGGATCAGCTTATCCGCTTCGCTTCCGAGGGTTGCCGCAAAGAAGATAACACGACTGCTCTCCGCAAGGTGCGCGGCAACGTCTCTGCCGATAAGCAGGTTCCCGGCAGCACTCTTATCCACTATCCGGTAGCAGTCACGCGGGTGTGATACCGCGGAAAGCTCATCATAGCCGCGGCCAACGAGCTCCGCGGTAGCTTCGTCCGGCTCTTTTCCGCGGTAGCCGAGATACCGCAGTGCTTCTTTCTTTACGTCCATTACAGCAGTTTTTCGATTATGCCGACGATCTTCCGCGCGACATAGGGATTGTTCATCGTGTAGAGGTGTATGCCGTCAACGCCGTTTGCGAGCAGATCGGTTATCTGATCAGCGGCGTAGGCGATACCCGCGTCTATGAGTGCTTCGGGACGGCTTTCGTACTTTGTGACCATACGCACGAACTTCTGCGGGAGGCTTGCTCCGCACATCGTCACCATGCGCTCTATCTGTGATTTGCTCGTCACGGGCATTATACCCGCCGAGATCGGCACATTTATCCCCGCTATCTTCGCTTTTTCGCGGAAATCGTAGAAAAACGCGTTGTCGAAGAAGAGCTGTGATATCAGCTCTTCCGCGCCTGCGTCAACCTTTTTACGCAGGTTGAGGATATCGGCGGTAAGGTTCTCCGCTTCGGTATGACCTTCCGGGTAGCACGCGCCGGAGATGCCGATATCATCGTACTCGTGATGCTCACGGATAAAAGATATAAGCTCGCTTGCGTGTTTAAAGTCGGTTTTGGGCGGTACATTCGGGTTAATATCTCCGCGCAGGGCGAGGATATTCTTCACGCCGGCTTCCGCGAAGCTGTTCATTATGGTAAGGACTTCATCCTTGGAGTTATTGACGCAGGTGATATGCGCCATTGACTCGATACCGCAGTCATTCTTGATATGCGCGGCGATATCGCGGGTAAAGGTATTTGCGGTATTTCCGCCTGCGCCGTAGGTAACGCTGATATATGCGGGTCTGATCTGCGCAAGCTCATCGACTGCGGCGGTTATAGACTCGACTCCGCTTGTTTTCTTCGGCGGAAAGACCTCGAACGAGAGTACGGGCTTGCCGCTTTTGAATAATTCCGAAATTTTCATGTTGTTCCCTTTCCGTTTATCCTTGTATTTCTAAGTATCCACCCGAACTGCTTATAGAAGTCGTTGAAGCACTTCTCACATACCCAGTACTGCCCGTCCGACGTGACATACCCCTCCGAGGAACAGCCCGGAGTGCCGTCAGCGTCCTTCATGAACTTGTGCCAGCAGAAAACGCAGTGCTCGTGATCGTCGCCGTCATACTTCCTGCGTTCGAGCTCGGCGCTCATGAGGAAGTCCTCCTGCCCCGTGATGCGCCAGTCGTTCTTAAAATCTTCTATATTCATAGTTTCTTTCCGTTATATGTTATCGTGACCTTGTCGGCATTCGCTCCGGACAGATCGTTGCCGAGATCCATTTCCGTCCAGTCGGACTTGTGTACGCGCACGTTGACCGTGAGCGTATCGCCCGCCGGGAGAGTTCCCGACGACCTGATCGTGCATTTCGTGTCCGTCTTGTCACCGGATGCTTTGGCAAAACTGCCGTCTATCCTGTCCGTCCACGCCTGATAGCTGCTGCCCTGTATATCCGCATAATCACATTCAAACACAAGGTCGCCGCCGCCGTCGTTCGTGAAGAAATAGTCCGCAGTGAGCTTCGACAGGTCAATGCCGGAACTTCCGGTATTCGTTATTTTCAGCGAGAACGAGATGGTGTTGCCCTTGCCGGAAGCCTGCTGCTGATCGAGAGATATGCTGACAGCTCCCTTATCGGAGGTCTGCACCGCAGGCGAGTTGTTCACCGTACCGGAGCCGGTATATCCGCTGTTCCCGTTCCCGCCGCCGTTGTTTCCGCCGGAACCGCCCGTATTTGCCGCGGGCTTTATGTCCTTGATCGCATCGCCGGTGTTGCTCTCGTTCGGCTCGGTGCCGAATACGAGTCTGTCTCCCTCATACAGCGCCATATTCAGCGCCTTTGTAAGCGTTCCCGACGGCACGGAAGCCACATCAATGAACGACGGGTCATTCGTGCTGTCCCATACGCCCTTCGTGTTGCGTATGCGGAACTGCACTTCTTTCTTGTAGGTGTCCTGACCGCCCGGATATATCTTCGTTCCCGTGAAATCTACCGCCACATAGTACAGGTTTTTCGCTTCGTTCCAGCACAGCACATCGCTGGCATTCCCGCCCTGCATATAATTCGTTGTGACGACAAGGTCTGCGGCACTGCCGCCAGCCGCCTTTATCTCCGAGATATCGAAGAAGTAGCAGAGCTTCAGATTATCCGTAACGCGTGCCGGGAACGCGGTCTTGTTGTAAACGAGAGCCTTTATCTCAATGAAATCATCGCCGTTGACGTTTATCGTCGCGTCCGTGTAAAGCTCGTCGTCAGGCTTTTCTATCGCACCGAAGTTTTTGAGCGTCTGACCGCCGTACTGCGCGTACAGCTTCGCGAGAGCCCCGGTAAATCCCGCGTTGTAGTCGCAGGCGACCTCGTTGTTGATGTAATTGTTACGGTCGTCGGAGTAACTGTCGTCGCGGTTGGGACCTCCGACAAGAGCGCCGTAAAGGATATGGCGGTTGTCGGCAGGGTCGCCGATATTGTTCGTGTACGAGCCGTGCGCCGTGCGGTGATGCGGGTTTTTCGGGGAGTTCTCGCCGTAGCCGACCACAAAGCTGCGCCCGGTGCTGCCGAGAGCGTAATCTATCTGCGATTTCGCAAATTCCCTGTACTTCCCGGCTTTTTCCTCGGGACAATTCTGACTGTCCGCGTATGAAAGAGCCACAAACGCCGTGGTCGTCGCGTATCTCAGCGCTCCCCACTGGTCTATGTACACCAGACCTCCGGGAGTCCTGTATGCCTTTTTGACCCAGTAATCGAGGTGCTTTTCAAGTATCTGCCGCACCTTCTCGCTGCCCGTCTCCTTTGCGATCAGGCAAGCCGTTCCGAAGCTCTTGTCGTCCCAGCAGAGCGCCCATGTCGGGTCACCGCCCTCGCCGAGATATGTCTTTGCCTTGACAAGGTAGGAAGCGTCGTTTGTAGCCTTATAGAGCCAGAACGACGCGAACGAAAGCTCGTCGTTGAAGCCGCCGAACGATGTATAGAATCCGTTCGCCGCAGTGTAGCCGCTGTCGGACTTGACCGTCTCGGCGTATGTGTAAAGCTCCTTTGCGTGACGTGTGCAGAGTTCCGCATAAGCGGGGTCGCTGTCTTTGAACACAACTGCGCAGGAAGCGAGTGAAGCCGCCGTTCCCGCAGCCACAGCCGAACCGGGGTGCTGCAGATCGACCTTGTATGAGGGTCTGTTCATCTGCGCTTCGACGCACTCAACGGGTCCCCACCACGAATGATCCGCGTTTCCGTCACCGACCTGGTAGTAGTAAACGTTCGGCTCCGGGTGGCACTTGATGAAGTAGTCGTTGCCCCAGCGGATATTGTCGAGAATGTATTTCAGCTGTCCGCTTTCCTCGTAGGCATCCCGGTTCTCATAGACCGACCACGCGAGCAGCGATGTCGTGTAGGACATGGGAAGGTTGAATTTCACATTGTCGCCCGCGTCGAGAAACCCGCCGGAAAGGTCGAGCCCGTTGTCACTGCCGTCGTTGAGGCAGGAATCGCCGCGCCAGTTGCAGCGGAAATTGTCCGGAAGCTTGCCGGAGCGCTGGAGATCGTAGAACATTATGGATTTCTGGAGTGCTTCTCCGTAGTTGAACTCCGATGTGCCGACCCTGCCCTCATACTCGCCGGAATCCGCGGACAGTCCCGGAGCCACAGTGGGCGAAGATGCTTTTTCCGTCACGGCAGGTGCGGCAGATGTTTCCGCAGCCGACGCTGCACCGGAAGTGACTTCCGTCTGAGATGCCGTTCCCGCTGCTGAAACTGCGTTCTCCGCAGTACCCGCTGCCGTGCTTTCCGGTATTACCGCCGCAGGAGCCGGTGTGCCGGACGTTACCTGTGAGGAAGCCGCGGACACGTTCTCTGATCCGACTCCGGACGAGCTTTCGGTGACCGGAGCGGCCTGTGTATCTGCGGAAGCTGCCCTGTCGGTTCCCGCCTGCGAACATCCGGACAGCGCAAGTGCGGCAGCCGCGGCTATCGAGGCCAGTCTTAACTTCTTTGTCATAATACGATATATCCTTTCTGCGCGGAAAGCCGCTGTATGCAGGATCCGGCGCAAATACAGCCCTGATTGCAATAAACCGGATTTAATTAATGTCTGCTCATCAATCGTGAACAGGCTTCATAGCGCAGCTTGAAGCCTGTTCGCGGTTGCAAAAGTGCAAGGAAAATTCCAGAATAATCAAA
>CACZGM010000046.1:18270-55944 GCA_902780695.1 uncultured Ruminococcus sp.
AATACGCTGAAAGTGTATTTTCAAGGCTTTCCTAAATCCGCATTGCGGATTTAGGAACAACAACTGCCATAAGGCAGTTGTTGAGGACGCATTAATTATATCACAAAATCATAAAATAATCAATATTCTTATCAAATTATGTATCAATTTACGAAAAAACTTCTTTTAACTATTGCATTTTTCCGATATATGTTGTATAATAGTACAGTTAATATAAAATGTCACTTTTGTGTATGAAAGGAATTAAGATTATGAAAAAGACAACAAAAGGAATCATAGCAGCCTGTACGGCAGCAGCCGTACTCGTTATCGCGGGATGCGGTCAGACGGCGGCTCCCGGTTCTTCGACCGCGGCTCCTGCACAGTCGGCAGGCGGTTCCGCAATACCCAACACCGTTTTCAGCGCAGACGATCTCGTCGGCAAGACAATAGGCACACAGCTCGGAACCACGGGCTACATATTCGCGGGCGACGTTGAAGGAGCCACTGTCGAGGCATACAACAAGGCAGCGGACGCTATACAGGCACTCAAACAGGGTAAGGTAGATGCAGTTGTCATAGACAGAGAACCCGCAAAGGTGTTCGTTGAAAAGAACAGTGATCTCGATATCCTCAAAGACCCGTTTGCAGAAGAGGAATACTCCATTGCATACAAGATCGGCAACGACGAGCTCGGCAAGAAGATCGACGACGCCCTCACAGCACTCAAGGCTGACGGCACGCTCGACAGCATCGTTTCACACTGGATAGGCGACGACGCAGACCACGCTCCCTACACTCCCGACAGCTCCGTTGCAAGAAGCGGTCAGCTCGTTATGGCGACGAACGCGGAATTCCCGCCCTATGAAAGCATGGAAGGCGGAGAGATCGTCGGAATAGACGTCGATATGATGCGCGCAGTATGCGACAGGATAGGCATGGAACTTGAGATCGAGAACATGGCGTTTGACTCGATAATCGCCGCTGTAAACTCCGGCAAGGCAGATGTGGGCGTTGCGGGTATGTCCGTGACTCCCGAAAGACAGAAGAACGTCAGCTTCACACAAGGCTACGCGGTTTCCACACAGGTAATAGTTGTCAGAAAGTGACCCGCTCACGGCTGACCCGACAGATGACCGGCTCTTTCTCCCCCGCCGCGTGACGGGGGAGAAAATCAACAGTATGATTTGTAAAGGCGGATAACCCATTGGAAGATTTTTTTGAAAAGCTCCACGATACCTTTATCGTGGACGACAGATGGAAATACCTGACAAACGGACTCAAAACCACGCTCATCATCACGTTTTTTGCTGTGATACTCGGTATGGCGCTGGGCTTTTTTGTCGCGGTCATACGCGCAACTCACGATAAGACGGGCAGGCTGAAGGTACTGAATTTCATATCGAAGATGTACCTTACGGTCATAAGAGGAACTCCCGTAATGGTGCAGCTCCTTATAATTTACTATGTTATTTTTGCTTCCGTAAGAATAGACAAGACTTTCGTCGGCATACTCGCTTTCGGCATAAACTCCGGCGCCTATGTTGCGGAGATCGTCCGCTCCGGCATTATGTCCATTGACAGCGGACAGTTCGAGGCGGGCGCGAGCCTCGGTCTCGACTACACAAAGACAATGATCTACATAATTATCCCGCAGGCGTTCAAGAACGTACTCCCCGCTCTCGCGAACGAATGCATCGTTCTGCTGAAAGAGACCTCCGTGGCGGGATATATCGCCCTCGAAGACCTGACAAAGGGCGGAGATATCATACGAAGCGTTACATACGAAGCGTTCCTGCCGCTGATAGCGGTCGCTCTGATATATTTGGTGATCGTTGTCGGGCTCAGCTCTCTTGTCGGGAGACTCGAAAGGAGGCTGAAAAAGAGTGATCGAGGTTAAAGGACTGAGAAAATCCTTCGGTTCGCTGGAGATACTCAAAGGCATAGACACCACTATTGAGAAGGGTGAGAAGGTCGTTGTCATAGGCCCCTCCGGCTCAGGAAAAAGTACGTTCCTACGCTGCCTGAATATGCTTGAAAAGCCTACGGGAGGTTCGGTCATATTTGAAGGCACGGATCTCACAAAAATGAACGATAAACAGCTCCACAAGATGCGCGAGAAAATGGGAATGGTTTTCCAGCATTTTCACCTTTTCCCGCACCTCACCATACGGAAAAACCTCACCCTCGCCCCGGTGAAACTGAAGCTCATGTCAAAGGAACAGGCGGACGAGAGCGCGGAGATCATGCTGAAAAAGGTCGGACTTTCGGACAAGGCGGACAGCTATCCGAATATGCTCTCCGGCGGACAGAAGCAGCGTATCGCTATCGCGAGGGCTCTTGTGATGAATCCGGACGTGATGCTGTTCGACGAGCCTACCTCGGCTCTCGACCCGGAAATGGTCGGCGAGGTGCTCGGACTTATGAAGCAGCTTGCCGCGGAGGGAATGACAATGGTCGTCGTAACGCACGAAATGGGATTTGCCCGTGAAGTAGCCTCCCGCGTGCTGTTCATAGACGAGGGCGTTATTGCCGAGGAAAACACGCCCGAAAAGATATTCTCCTCCCCCGACAGTCCGAGATTGCAGTCGTTCCTTTCAAAGGTGCTCTGACAAGGGGACGCGCTGTATGACAAACAAACTCCGGGGCAGCCTGATGCTCCTTGCCACGGCGCTGATATGGGGGCTTGCTTTTGTCGCGCAGAGCGACGGCATGAACTATGTGGGTCCTTTCACCTACAACGCTGCAAGGACGCTGCTCGGCGGCTTTGTGCTTATACCGGCGATACTGTTCCTGAAAGCGACAGATAAGAACAAGAAAAGTCCGAACAAGCAGAAAGCACCTTTCAGAACCACGCTGCTCGGCGGGATATGCTGCGGTATCGTGTTCTTTGTCGCAAGCTCGCTTCAGCAGACCGGGATTATGATGACCACGGTAGGCAAAGCGGGATTCATCACCGCGCTCTATATCGTGATAGTGCCGCTGATAAGCGTAATACTGTACAGAAAGACGACACTGAAAGTCTGGCTGTGCGCGGCGGCGGCGGCAGCGGGATTCTATATGCTCTGCATAAACGAGAGCTTCTCCGTGTCGGAGGGCGATCTGATGATACTGCTGTGCGCAGTGTTCTTCGCGGTACATATCATCGTGATAGACCGTTTCAACGCAATGAACACCGACGGTGCCGTTATGTCCTGCATACAGTTCTTCACCGCAGGCATACTGATGCTGATATGTATGTTCATATTTGAAAAGCCGGATATGAACGCTGTACTGTCGGCGTGGCTGCCGATACTGTACGGCGGCGTGATGTCCTGCGGAATAGCTTACACATTGCAGATACTCGGACAGCGCTGCACCGAACCGGCCGCGGCATCTTTGCTTATGAGCCTTGAATCCGTGTTCGCCGCGCTTTTCGGCTGGCTTCTGCTCAATGAGACACTGAACGCAAAGGAGCTTACCGGCTGTGCGCTTGTCTTTGCGGCGGTAATTGCCGCACAGCTCGACATAAAAAGCATTTTCGGAAGAAAACGGGACAAGCTGAAGTGACCGACATTCGGCTGCCCGATCAATAATTGCCAGCCAAAGTAATAAAATAAAACTTTCAAGCAAAGGAGTTGTAAACACCGATGAAAAAACACCTGAGTAAGATCATATTTGCTCTTATCGTACTTGTTTACATCGTTATCTGCTTCATCACAACGCCGATAACGGGCGCGATAGGCTCAATGTGGTCGCTGCTTCCTCCGATAGTGGCTATCGGACTTGCGCTCATTACGAAGGAGGTCTATTCCTCCCTGTTCGCCGGCATAATCACCGGCGGTATTATTTATGCTATATCCTCCGGCACCGGATTTGAAGGATTTTTCGGTGCCGTAGTGAAAGAGGGCATCATCACCAACCTTGCCGACAGCTACAATGCCGGAATACTGATGTTTCTCGTGGTGCTGGGCATAATCGTCGTGCTTATGAACAAAGCCGGCGGAAGCAACGCCTACGGTGAATGGGCGGCTAAACACATCAAGTCGCGCAAGGGTGCGTGCATATCGACATTCCTGCTCGGCTGCCTTATCTTTGTTGACGACTATTTCAACTGCCTGACAGTCGGCTCGGTAATGCGTCCCGTAACCGACAAGCACAGTGTCTCCCGCGCAAAGCTCGCGTACCTTATCGACGCGACCGCGGCACCTGTATGTATCATAGCTCCGATATCGTCGTGGGCTGCTGCCGTAAGCGGTACGGTCGAGGGCGTGAACGGCATTCAGCTTTTCATACAGACGATACCGTACAATCTGTATGCCCTGCTGACTATCGTAATGGTGGTATTCATCGCGCTGAGCGACACGGATTTCGGCCCGATGAAGCGTCACGAGAACAACGCGCGCAAGGGCGATCTTTTCACCTCAAAGAATATGGTATATGATGAGCCGGAAATGCCGATGAACAGCAAAGGAAAGGTCATCGACCTTATTCTTCCCGTTCTGATACTTATATTTATGTGCGTTGTCGGAATGATCTACACCGGCGGATTTTTCAAGGGTGCGGACTTCATCACGGCGTTCTCGGAGTGCGACGCGTCCTACGGACTTGCGCTCGGATCTCTCGGCGCACTGCTGATAATAATAGTTTACTATCTGTGCCGCGGCGTCCTTAAGTTCAAGGACTGCATGGATTCTATCGTTTCGGGATTCAAGCACATGGTTCCGGCTATTCTGATACTTATGTTCGCATGGACGCTGAAAACAATGACATCTATGCTTAACGCGCCGGCATTTGTTTCCGGACTTGTCGGTAACTTCACGGCAATTCAGATGCTTCTCCCGGCAATACTGTTCGTTGTGGCGGTAGGACTTTCGTTCGCAACGGGAACATCGTGGGGTACTTTCGGTATCCTTATCCCGATAGTTACGGGCGTATTCTCCACAAGCCTTGCGTCTGTTGAAGAGACCGGAGTTATCCCGGAAATGGTAATAATCTGCATCTCCGCGTGCCTTGCGGGTGCTGTATGCGGCGACCACTGCTCACCTATCTCCGACACGACTATAATGTCATCTACCGGTGCGCAGTGTGACCACGTCAACCACGTTTCCACGCAGATACCCTACGCACTTCTTGTCGCAGCCGTATGTATGGTAGGCTTCATCATCGCCGGCTTCGTGCAGAACATATTTGTCGTACTCGGCTCGTCCGTTGCTATACTCCTTGCCGTCCTGTTTACATTCTTCGTTCTGAACAAGCGCCGGTCATGAGAGAGATTTGAGAGGCTAACGAGAAGCGCCGCCGCACAAGTGTCCCGGCGTCCGGGAAGACATCCCTAAAAAAGCGGACCGGATACCGCAGACCAATGCGGTGGGACCGGTGAAGATTTTTAAATTAAATAATTTCAGCTTGCTATGGTCATCACAGCAAGCTGTTTGATTTTATACGAAAATATTTCTTGCAGAGCGTCCCGCTGATGTGACTCTGAAATACTGCATTTATTCAGGGTGTACAGACCAATCAGCCGAAAACGGCAGGTATAGCAGAGACTTACGATCGCGCTGGGCGGCACAGGATAATGTCGAAAAATCTTTCCTGATACCAAAAACGAAAAAAGGCTTGCAAAATTCCATAATATATAGTATAATAGAAATATATTGCTGTAAATCAATGGCTCCGGCAAGAGATAAAAAAGATCATGCCGGATAAAAAGAACAAAAGGATCGAGGTCTTATATGTTAAGTGCGATAAGAAGCGGAAGCATGATAGAGATCATTCTCACCGCGTTCTCACTGCTTGTTATGCTGTTTGTCGTCTTTCCCGTGCATGAGTGCTCCCACGCACTTGCCGCAAAGCTGCTCGGTGACGACACCGCCGAGAGAGAGGGCAGAATAACTCTGAACCCCTTTGCTCATCTCGACATCATGGGTACTATCGGTATCCTTGCTTTCGGTATAGGCTGGGCAAAACCTGTGCCGGTAAATCCCGCAAGATGCCGCAAGGTGAGTCAGAAAGCCGCTATGGCGATAACCGCGGCGGCGGGTCCTATGGCAAACTTTGTATCGTCGCTGATATTCATGATAATCATGAAAGTGCTCATAGTCTGCTACAATGGCAGCGACAGCGCTCCGGACGCTCTGTACTACGTTATCATGGCACTGCGTCTGATAATAGATATTGACCTTTTCAACGGCGTGTTCAATCTGCTCCCCGTTCCGCCGTTTGACGGTTCACGCGTATTCTTCGCGTTCCTGCCGACCAAATACTACTTCTCTATAATGAAATATGAGCGCTATATCATGATCGTCCTGCTCTTACTCATGTGGACAGGCATACTCTCCATTCCGTTCTCCATACTCTCCGACCTGCTCTACGGCTTCCTCGACCTGATAACGAAGTTCATCTGCTGATATGGAGGAGCTGAATTTCAAGCTTGAGATATTCGAGGGTCCTCTCGACCTTATGCTGAACCTTATCTCAAAGCATAAACTTAATATCCGCGATATCGAGATATCCGTCCTGCTCGACCAGTTTCTCGACTACCTCGACAAGATGCAGGAAGCCGATATCGACGTTGCGGGCGAGTTCGTCGAAATGGCGGCTCACCTCATATTCATAAAGACCGCCGAGCTGCTCCCGAAGCACGAGGTCGAAGCGCTGAAAAAGGAGCTGTCAGGACGGCTGATAGAATACGCCATGTGTAAGGCGGCAGCCGAGAACCTGAGACAGCTATACTGCGGCGACACCGTGTTCGTGCGCGCACCGCTTGAGCTGCCTGTGGACAACACATACAGGCTGTTCCACGACAGATATGAGCTGCTCGACAACTACACGGCGGTAAGCACCAAAAGCGAGAAGCTCAGAAAGGACGCGAAACAGGTATTCAAACCTATCGTCGCGCAGACCTATGTGAGCGTGTTCTCAAAGCTGATCTTCGTGCTGCGTAACCTGCACAGCGGCAGCGAGATAGAAGTGAAGTCACTGTACAAGGGACAGACCCGCTCGGCACAGGTCGCGGTGTTCCTTGCCCTGCTGGAGCTTTCAAAGCGCGGCAGAGTCGAGTTCTCCGACGACGGAGAACGCATAGTCATGACCCGCGGTAAAAAAGATATCACGATCGGGGTAATGACGGATAACACGGAGAATACGGAGGTGACCGGCGAATGACAGTCACGGAAAGCGTTGCGGCGATCGAAGCGATAATGTTCGCCTACGGTGAGCCGATCACAACAGAAAAGCTGGCGGAGGCTTCCGGTATTGAGGAAGAGACCGTCGTGAAGCTCGTTGACACGCTTGAAAGACAGTACAACGTCCGTGAGAGCGGACTTAAGATACTGCGCATAAACGGGGCGTTCCAGATAGCCGCAAGATCGGAATACGCGGACAGCATCAAGCGGGCGCTCGAAACAAGAAAGCAGCAGCCGCTTTCACAGGCGGCAATGGAAACGCTTGCTATCATCGCGTACAACCAGCCCGTAACAAACGGCTTTGTGGAACAGGTGCGCGGCATAGACAGCAGCAGCATAGTGCGCGGTCTTGCGGAACGCGGATTGCTTGAAGAAGCGGGACGGCTCGATCTTCCAGGCAGACCGATAGCCTACCGCACAACGGACAACTTCCTGCGGTGCTTCGGTCTCGGAAGTCTGGCGGAGCTCCCTCCCCTGCCCGAGCGCGAGGGTCAGCTCGATTTCGACGAGCTCGAACAGATGGAGCGCGAGAAGGAGCTGGAATATCCCGAAAGCACTCAGGACGCGGACGAGGATGAAGAATGAATAATTGCTGTATCGTCTGCGGCGACGGGTCTGAACCGTGACAAAGCGGATCACCGCAATTATCAATTATACAGAAGGATGGTTTTATGACAGGCTGGATTATTTTCGGTAGCATCCTGCTTGTCCTGATATTTGCTTTTACACGTCCTGTAAAGGTAACGGCGGTGTACGACCGTAACCCGGAACTGCGTATAAAGATACTATGCTTCACGATAGTGAAGGTGCCGCAGGACGAGAAGACAAAGAGAAAAAAAGCCGCGAAAGCGCAGAAAAAAGCCGAAAAGGAGCGCAGAAAAGCCGAGAAGCTCGCGGCAAAGGAAGCGAAGAAAAACGGCGTGACAGAGGTTTCGGCAGCGGAGACAGAAAGCGCGGAAAGCTCCGATAATACGGAAAAAGCAGAAAACGCAGATGACAGCGCAAAGTCCGGCAAGGCTAAAAAAAGCAAGCCTCCGAAGAAGAAATTCAAGATGCCGGATATAGACCTCGATATGATAAGAGATTACATCGCAAGCGCTTCCCCGCCGGTAAAAAGGCTTTTCAGGAAGATCAGGATAAGGGACGTATATATCGACTGGGTCGTGGGAAGCGACGACGCGGCAGTTACCGCACTGAAATACGGCGGTGTGTGCGCGGCGCTCTACCCTGCCTTTGAATGGATAGACACTTACTTTGACACAAAGATAAAGGAAATAAACATCGAAGCGGATTTCTCAGCCGAAAAGGACGATATCTTCGCTTACGGCTCGCTAAGGCTGCGGATAAGCACGGCGATAGGCTGCGCACTCTGGCTGGCGGTAAGAATGCTTAAGACGTATCTGAAATACAACCCGGCATCGGGCGCAAAACACAAACCAAAAACAAGACCCGTCAGGGTCAAGGCAAGATGAAAGGATAAAGACTATGGCACAGCATCTCGAAGGACTTATGAGCACATCAATGGAAAAGATCAGAGATCTTGTTGATGTAAACACTATCATCGGAAATCCGATAAGCTCCCCCGACGGAACAACAATAATACCGATATCGAAGGTGTCGTTCGGATTTGTTTCCGGAGGTTCCGATATTCCCGCAAAGGTTGAAAAGGACGTATTCGCGGGCGGTTCCGGAGCAGGCATCACAATAAAGCCCCAGGCTTTCATCGTCATAACAAAGGACGGCAACGCGAAGATTCTCGAACTCGGCGGCAAGTCCAGCCCTATCGACGGGCTTATCGACAACGCCCCCGAACTGCTCAACAAGGTAAAGGAGCTTTTCGGCAAGAAGAAGGACGGCGGCGAGAGCGATGATGCAGGAAGCGGCTCCGACGCGGACGAAGACCCGGACGAGGAATAATCTCATCATATTGCGGCGTTCGCCCGTATATTCACGTTTTTTGCGTACAGAATAGTACCGAGGTGAACGTTTTATGAAAAAGCTGACTGTTCTGCTTTCGGTACTGACCGCTTTTCTTGCTTTTCCCGTAAACGCGGGAGCCCTGCCCCCCGATGACGGCATTTCCCTTTCAGCGGAATGTGCCGTCGTAATTAACGCAGACACGAACTGTATCATATACGGCAGGAACGAGAACAAGCAGCACGCAATGGCAAGCACAACGAAGATAATGACCGCGCTTCTCACGCTGGAAGCCGGAGACCTTGACAGACCTTTCACGGCGGACAGTATGGCTGTGCGTGTCGAGGGTACTTCAATGGGGCTCAGGGAGGGCGATACCGTCACAAGACGCGCGCTGTGCTGCGGTATGCTGCTCCCGTCCGGGAACGACGCGGCAAACGCGGCGGCGGTCAATATCGCGGGCAGCCTTCCGGCTTTCGCGGAGCTTATGAACAAGCGCGCGGAAAAGATAGGCATGACCGGTACGCACTTCGTCAATCCCTCCGGTCTCGACGCGGACGGACATTACACCACGGCTTACGATATGGCTCTGCTTGCCGCAGAAGCGCTGAAGAACAAGGACTTCCGTGACATCTGCGGAATGAGATCGGCAAAGGTGAGCTTCGGTTCCCCGGTAAGTACGCATACGCTCAGGAATTCAAACAGAATGCTGTCCATGTATGAGGGCTGCATCGGCGTTAAGACAGGCTTTACCGACAACGCTGGAAGATGCCTTGTAACGGCGGCGGAAAGAAACGGCTGCACCGTAATTGCGGTCACGCTGCACGCTTCCGACGACTGGAACGACCACAGGAAGCTGCTTGATCTCGGCTTTGAGAACGTGAAGCCCTTTACCGCGCGGATAGAAGCGTTTTCCGTACCTACAGCGGGCGGTACCGCTGAACAGGTGCCGGTGTCGGCAGGATCTAATCCGGTGCTTGGACTGACCGACACGGAAGCAGCGGGAATCACGGTCTCGTATGACCTGCCGCCGTTTGTATATGCGGAGATAAACAAGGGCGATGTGATCGGGTACGCGGATATAAAGCTGCACGGAATGACGCTCGGACGCGTGCCGCTGTGTGCGGACGAGAGCGTTGCACGAGAAGAGCCGGTAAACAGCGAATTTGAAAGACTTATCAGAATGATAACAGGAGCACTGCTCATTGAATAGGACGGAACTGACAGATAATGGAAAAGATCAGAATACAGAAAATAATTGCAGACAGCGGGTACTGCTCGCGAAGAAAAGCCGAACAGCTGATCTCCGAGGGTGAGGTCAAGGTAAACGGACATCCCGCAAGCCTCGGCGATAAGGCAGACCCGAAGAATGACCTGATAACCGTAAGCGGCGAAAAAATAAAGGCAGAGGGAGTCCCTCTGCGCTACATAAAGCTATATAAGCCGCGCGGATATGTCACCACCATGTCCGATGACCTCGGCAGAAAGTCGGTGACGGAGCTGCTTGAAAAAATACCGGAGCGCGTGTACCCTATCGGCAGACTCGACAAGGATTCCGAGGGGCTGCTGCTGCTCACGAATGACGGAGCCTTCGCGAACGATATAATGCACCCGCGTAAGCATATCTCAAAGACCTACCGCGTTACCGTGTCGGAAAAGGTCACCGAGGATATCATCGAAAAGCTGATGACCGGTGTGGATATCGGAGAAAATACGATCACAGCGCCCTGCACTGTGACAGTCGTTACCGAAGAGCCGGAACGCACGGTACTTGAATTCACCATTTTCGAGGGCAAAAACCGCCAGATACGCAGAATGTGCGAGGCTGTCGGGCTTTCGGTAAAGCGCCTTCGCCGTACAAATGTAGGCGGTGTGAAGCTCGGAATGCTCAGACCCGGTGAATACGCCGAGCTCACCAAGCAGGAAATGCAGATACTCAGAAACGCAATGGGAGCTTCCGACAAGGAAACGGGCTCCGGCAGACCGGGACGCAGAAATACAAGGGGAGGAAACCGCAGATGATCACTATTCTGAGAAATCCGGAGATAGCGGATAAGCTCGTGTTCGATATGAAGGAGGACGGAAAACGCGTGGGCGGCATCACCGCGAAACTCTCCAACAGCGGCGATGTGGTCATAACCGGTCTCGAAAGCGAAAAGGAACTTTACTACGACGGACTGTGCCGCTCCGTTCTCGCCTATGCAAACATCCGCGGCATAAACAGAGCATTCTTCGATATCGACGACGAGAGACAGCTTTACAGACTCAAGGGCTTCGGTTTCATCACCGATGACAGCAAGACACTTGATGATATCGGCTCTTTCTTCGCCCGCGAATGCGGAAGCAATAACGATACATAAGCCTTATCCGGTATTTTTCTCACGCCGGATAAGGAGATTTGCCGCTTAAATTCGTTTTTTTTCAAAAAAATGCTTGACAATTATATGATATTGTGCTATAATAATATAGCGTTATGAAAATAGCCAATATCGCGGAGTGGAGCAGGTGGTAGCTCGTCGGGCTCATAACCCGAAGGTCGTAGGTTCAAGTCCTATCTCCGCAACCAAAACAAATCCCTCAACCAAGCGGGTTGAGGGATTTTTACTTTGTATCAACTATCTACACATCTGCCACAAAAACGGCATTTGTTGACAATTTGTTGACAGTAGATGCGTGTGAACTTCTCTTTCTTTTTCAGCCCTGTTTTCATAAAAAGCCTCCGTTTCGTGATTCTTTGCCGTGTCAGGACTTGTGCTAATCAGCTGTTTTTCTCCGGAAATGTTCGTGTCGGACATCAGACCGTCAGCATGATCTCCGTGCGATTTATTGCGATTATTGCAGGTCTTGACGGTGACTATTGATATTCAGTTGTCAAGGTGCCAAGTGCCGTTTTCAGCGGCTTTGTCCTCCTATTATACACAAGGTGCAGACGCTTTGCAAATGCGGAATTGCCGCATTTTACGTTTGTTATTTTTTAGTAATTTTTGTTTAAATTTAGTCAGGTTTTGCCAGTTACGAACGATTGGTATGTTTCGTAGAATTATGCGAGAGTTTTCAGCTTTTCACTTGTGAAAATAGTAGAATCTAAAAATGATGATAATTTCTTGTCCGGGCGGAGAAATGTTCGATGTTCAATACGCACAATGACGTAAAGTCTCGACATTTAACCATGAAAAGAGCACAATTTAAGTAAATTATTGCTCGAAACTCATTTTTAAGGTGAAGCCGCACTTCCTCTTGTTGAAAACTTTTTTTGCAAAAAAATAGCAGCCATTTCTGACTGCATTTTTTGTTTTGTGTTATTCTGCTTCACACAATAAGCTTTATTGATATATCTTCTCCGCTTTTACAGCAAGGCACCGATCTGCGACTGTTGTACGCATTATGCGGATATGAAGGAATACTGCAACTGCGGCGGTAAGAACCTCGGCGACAGGGAATGTTATCCACACATACCAAGCGTTTTCGGGAACCCCGCCTGACATTGCCGCAAACATCCACGCAAACGGGAAAATAAACACAAGCTGTCTGCATATAGATATGACAAGCGAACTGAATCCTGCGCCGAGTGCCTGAAATATCCCCTGAAATGCAATATTCGCTCCCGCGAAGACAAAGCTGATCGAGATTATTCGCATCGCACTTATGCACAGGTCGTTTGTAATTCCGGACAGCCCGAATATTCCCGCAAACGGTTCCGCGAAGATTTCAAGAGCGAGAGTTCCCAGAAGCATTATTATGAAAGTATAGAGCTGACCGTATTTTACGGAATCATGAATACGGTCGGAGTCGCCCATGCCGAAGCTGTATGCAGTTATCGGCATTATTGCGTCACGCATTCCGAATGCGGCAAAAAGCAGAAACTGCATCACCTTATAAAAAAGCCCATAGGCGGTGACCGCATCTGATGATATACCGCCAAGAATCAGGTTCATTCCGTATGTCATCACGGATATGAGCGCCTGTGAAATAATTGCAGGCAGTCCCACGGAATATATCTGCTTTATTATGCGAAGATCGGGTTTGAGATATATCAGCTTGTTCTGAATCTCCGTGTTGACCCTGAAATGGAACACAAGCGCAAGTACAAACGAAACGATCTGACCTGTCACGGTAGCGTATGCCGCACCCTTGACTCCCATTTCAGGAAGTCCGAGCCAGCCATATATCATTATCGGATCAAGCACAATATTGGTTACTGCGCCGGCTATCTGCGCAATTGTGGAATACATTGAATGTCCGGTAGCTTGCAGGAGCTTTTCGTATATCGCAAAGAATGACATTCCAAATGACAGTACGCTGCATATCCGGAGATAATCAGTACCCATCTGCGCTATTTCACTGTCAGTCGTCTGAGAACCTATATACGCTTCCGCGCCGAACATCCCGAACAGCAGAAATATGACATATATTACAGCTGCCATAAACTCTGCGTTACCGGCGGCGCGGCTTGCCTGTTCCCGGTTTCCGGCACCGAGATTTTTTGCAGTTAACACATTGGCTCCGACACCTGTTCCGATACCTACTGCTACCATAAGTATCTGCATCGGAAATGCGAGTGTCAGTGCGTTGAGAGCCTGCTCACCGCCTGTTGCCATATTTGACACGAATGCGCTGTCAACTATGTTATACACCGCTTGCAATACCATTGATATTATCATCGGTATTCCCATTGAAAGCATCAGCTTCCTCACCGGCATAAACGACATTTTTGTATTTTCCATATCTGCCTCCATAAAAAACAGCGCAAGCGTTCCGAAAAGCCGGTCTTACGCTTGCGCTGCTCACTTTTTATTGATAATATTTTATCACATCTCCGAGCCTTTGTCAATGGAGTTTTTCGACAAATGTGTCGTGGTATTCAAAGGTCCGTCTGCGCGTTTTGAGCTGTATGGGCTCCCTCTTTTCTGACAAATATCAGCTTAAACAATGTCCGTATAAGCGGCTGAATAAAGAACAGCTGTGTAAAGAATGCGAACGGGAAGTTGAAGCACACGAGTTTCAGCCAATTCGCAAGAAGCGTGATAATGCTGAACCCTGCATAATAAGGGTAATACAGGAATGCTGCGATAAAACTCATCGCAGGGCACATAATTCCCACAGTAGCACATATTATTGCTGTTTCAAAGAGTACTGGGTGTGTCTTAGCGGGATCAAACACCTTGCAGGCAAGCCTGAACGAGCAAGGACTTCCGACAAGGATTTCAAGAGTATAGGCAAGAATAAACTCGATTCCGACAACCGCCCATATTGGAAGGTTTGTACCAAGCATATATACTCCGCCCATACTGTCTATGGCCCCGAGTACGGTGTTTTCGCCTGTTACGGACATCAGCGTCTGACCGTTGACGACATAAAGGCTGTAAAACACATAGGCGTGAACTGTAACGATTACCGTCATGAGTGCGAACATCATTCGCTGGAATTGATTCTGTGGCATAGTAGTTTCCTTTCCTGCGCAAACAAAAAACACGCAGTATCATAAATCTGACGCGTTCCCGTGATCAGACTTATGCAAGCGTGAAAAACCTGCTGCGTGTGTCGTTGCGTTTGTTATTTTATTTGTCTTATATTTTAGCACAAATCCAGTATAAAAATCAAGTAGTAGACTTTGGTGCTCAATAAATTTCGTTCATATTTATAATTCATTATCAGCAAAATCTATCGGGAATTAGTTGATTTTACCACGTTCAAATAATATTGCACAAATCATATGCACTGTATTTTTGTGTTTTTTTGCCTTTGAAAGCATTGCGAAAATGTGATAAAATACAATTATAAATTGATTCCGAAAGGAGACACACAAATGAAAAGAATACAGGCAGCCTGCATAATGCAAACTCTAAGATTTCAGCAAACGGAGAATACCGGGCTTCCGGTCGATATGCTCTATAAGCACAACGAGGACGAATTACAGAAATACAAAGCGCAGCTTGATAAGAACAAAACTCGCTATAAGATCGACGAGGAAAGCAAACAGCCCGATGGCTCAATCATTGTTCGTATCCGCAAGGAATACAACGGAAGCGCTGATGTAGGAGAATACTTCTCCTGAATGTCATAAATTACTCCACAATCCTTATCAAACAACAGCTCCGGAAGCAGTAGGCTATAGCTGTCATTACACGCTATAAATCGTATGTTTCGCCCTGTATTTGATGTGACAGATTGAACTTATTGATTAAGTCATTTCTGAAAACCTCTTCCAATTCTGCACCAATCATAAATGCAAGTACAGTTTCTATTTTGGGTGAATAGTTCTTTTTAGATCGAAGTGCGATAATAGTTCTTTCAGTCAAGCCTGTCTTTTGCGCGAGTTGTTCGACGTTAACATTAATCCAATGAGCGTAATACTCCCAAAACAAGGTGTACTTTGTTAATAGCAATAATATAGAGAGCATTATTTCCAGTGTACATTGTATATTGCAGAAAAATGGAGCAGCCCGCTGGCTGCCCCAAGTAATCATGATTATATTACATACATTTCTGCTCGTTACGCAGTTTTCGGCAGAGAATAACAAAGGCGGACAGCTCCTTTCAGAACCGTCCGCCTGTTTTTATTTCCGCATATCCCGTCGTTCAGCCCACAAGCCGTCCGCTGTCAAGACGGATTATCCTGTTGCCGTATTCGGCGGTATCCTGCGAGTGTGTAACTTGCAGGAAAGTTATCTTCTTCTCAAGATTTATACGTTTGAACAGCTCCATTATCTCGACAGTGGTCTTACTGTCGAGGTTTCCGGTAGGCTCGTCCGCAAGGAGAAGCTCGGGCTCCGAAAGCACCGCTCTCGCAATTGAAACTCTTTGCTGCTGACCGCCGGAAAGCTGGGAGGGTTTCTGCTTTCTTTTTGCGGTAAGACCCGTTATTTCGAGTATTTCCTCAAGCTTTTTTCTGTAATCCGGAACATTCTTTTTCGCCATTTTTATCGGCAGGAGAATATTATCCTCGACCGAAAGATTCTGCACAAGGTTGTAGAACTGGAAAATGAAACCTATTTTCGCAAGCCTGAGCGCAGACATCTGGCTTTCTTTCATTCCGGTCATTTTCTGACCGCAGATATAGATGTTTCCCTCATAACTGGTGTCAAGACCGCCTATCAGATACAGCAGCGTGGATTTTCCGCTTCCCGATGAGCCCATAAGCGATGCGAACTCACCTTTTTTTATCTCAAGAGAAACATTATCAAGGACCTTGTTCATAGCCTCGCCTGTACCGAACGTCTTGCTGACATTCTCGACTTTAAGTATTGTTTCTTCCATATCGTTTTCTCCTTATTCGTACTTCATTTCCATTGCTGTGTTCATCTTTCTCAGACTCCTTATCGGCGAAAGAGATGTCAGCATCGTTATAAGCCAAAGCACACATATACATAGAATCAGCATACCATACTCTACGCTCACAGACAAGCCCGCGTCGGACATGACAAATATCCGGCCGATAAGTGCTGTTACGGGAATACACAGTATCGCCGCAACTATGCATGATACACCGAAAAGCATAGAGTTTTCAATAAGTATCATCTTTATTATGCTGCTTCTGGGGCAGGCACAGGAGTGAAGCATAGCGTATTCCTTTTTGCGGCTCGCGAATCCTATGACCTGATTACCCGAAATTCCTATCAGCGTAAGAATGATCGCCGCCGCCATTACCGCTACGATTATCAGTCTCATCTGTCCCGTGTTTTCCTCTTTGTCGGCAATACGCTCCGACATTGTCTTGACCGTTTCGCCGCCTGTCAGGGAATCCTCGATCTCGGTCTTGACCTTTACGGGATCTGATGCAGTCACAAATATCGACGTTACATTATCGGTGTATAATTCCTTATACAGCCGGTTCGATACTATCACCACGCCGATTGACATGAACTGACTGTATTCCTGCACCTTAACGATACGCATCGTTTTCTTTACGGGGAACACACCGGTGCTGATGAACGTGATATCCAGAGTATCGCCTTCCGAGATACCCAGCTTATTTGCCACGATCGGGTCAACGGCACATTCGTCCGCTTCGAGAGAAGCGGGAAGCTCGCCGTAGATCTTGTAATGGCTGTTATCCGGGAGCGACATAACCGTTACGGCAATTTCCTTACCGCCCGCCGATATCTCATCAAATGTCTGGTAATTGTATTTCACATCGATGACATCTTCGATCTCATTGATGTACTCATAGCTGCTCGTTTTGCCGTAGGCACCGCTTATAACAATATCCGCTTCGTAATCGCTCTTCTCAACGGAAACCAGTATGGAGTTTCCGATAAGGAATATTGTCGCTGCCGCCGTAACTGCAGCCACGGCAAGCACTGCGTTGCTCGAATTCGGCTTTTTGCTTCCCGTTTCGACCGCCGCAAGCTCGGCGACAGGCATCTTGAGCGAACCGAACAGCTTTGACATCGCGTAGGTCAGCTTTCTTACCACGAACTGAATGGAAAGACCCGCGCCGACGATGACTATAAGGACTGCTGTTATCGCCGCAGCAAGATTGTTGATAAGGAATCCGCATACCATTCCCGCAGCTATCAGAACAAATCCGATGATCGTCTGCGGATAGGATATTTTATATTCACCGTCACGGCTGTCGAATATAATATCTCTGATAGATGTCTTTACCGCCTTGATGACCTCGGACATAGGTACGAGCACCTGCAACAGTATCGCGAACATGATAACTATAAAGCAATTCAGTAAATTGATCGGTCCGACACCTGCTCTGCCGCTCATCGAATCAGCCAGCAAAGACAGCATCGTGTCTCTCAGCACAAGATACAGTACAAGCGCGATACCGCTTCCTATAAGTCCGTAAAGCACGTTCTCAAAGAGCAGGATAGCCGTGGTTTTCCGCATTGACATTCCTATGCTTCTCAGAGTTCCGATAACGGACATTCTTTCCGTGATTATCTTCTCGGTAAAGCTTACGGTCACGAATATTACCAGAACAAAGACAAGCACGAATACAAGATACAGTATGTAAGTGATATTTTTTATGGAATCGAGAATGCTGCCATCTACGTAAGTCTTTGTTAACAGAACATTCGGGTGCTTTTCAGCCATTATACTTTCAAACTCTTCTCTGTAATCGTCCGGGACATCAACTACTCCGCCCTTGCAGATACTGCTGTTTGTGATGATATTGGCTTGTTCAAAGGATATAAGACCCGAGATATCTCCGAGGTAGGATTCTTTGTCATAGATGTGCGATACGTTGAGCTCTGTGGGTTCTTCCTTGTCATTATATACGGTGATCTTATCGCCGATATTATATCCGTACTTCTCGCTGTAACCCTTGCTTATCGCTATCTCTCCGAGCCCGGGGACATAATCCGTTTTTATCATCTTCATGACACGCGCGATCTCGGGGTTGAGGTATGACGCTATGTTTACCTCTTCGGTGATCGCATAGTTATACAGCTTTTCTCTCCGTGTTATCTCACGCTTTTTTATGGATTTGCTTCCGAGAAATCTGACCTTTGTGATGTCGGTGCCTTCAAACGTATCGCTTGTTACACCCTCACTGCCCCAGTCGAGGATAATATAATCTCCGCCATAAACCTCGGTCATCTGATTCAGGGTGTCCGTTATGGAACCGCCGAAATCGAGAGCAAGGAAGCCTGCAAGACAGGCGATCGTCAGACACAGTACCAGCACGATAAGTCTGCCGGGCTTGGAAAAAATATTTTTAAAAGTGTATTTCAGAAGCACCGGTCACCACCTCCGTATCCTGTTCTCGGGTGCAACATACATGGGGTCGCTCTCTTTTACATCATATATCTCATAAAACTCGTCAAACAGCGGAACAACCGCATTTACTCTCACGCTTTCAGGGGAATGAACGTCGTTGATGAGATCGTCTTTTGCCATTATGTCGGATATAAGCATTTTTCGCATATTAGCGTAGCTTTCAAATACCGTTTTCTTGCTTTCAAGGTCTCCCGCTATCGAAAGTGCACACTGAAAACCGCTTATATCCGCGAGATTTTCGCCGAGAGTCAGCTTTCCGTCCACATGGGAGCCGAGCACCTTGAACGAATTGTAATATGCTATCGCCTTTTCCTGCATTGCCTTGAATGCTTTCACGTCTTCCTCGGGCATAGCGTCGGGACGATAATTCCCATAAGCGTCGAACTTTACACCATTGCTGTCAAAGGCATGCGATATCTCATGACCTATGATCGTGCCTATCGCGCCAAGATTCCATGCGTAATCCGCGTCCTCGTCGAACATTCTTTTGTTCAGCACAGCCGCCGGTATCACGATGATATTCTCTTTGGGCAGATAGCAGGCGTTTACTGTCGCTGGAGACATAGAGTCAAAACCGTTGACCGACTTTTCGATGAAAAGATCGGCAAATTCCTTTTGTTTTGAGTCTCTATCGTAATTATAAGCCGTTTGCAGGAGTGTGGATCCGATAAGCTCCGCATCGGCGGGATCCGTCTCGTGAGGCTCGCCTCCGCCGATGAAGAATTCCATGTGGTCAAGCTTTTCGGTCAGGAAGGATTTTCCCCCGTCGGTCAGCCAGTCGGCACCGTTTATCAGATCGTGATACTCCGCGACCATGTCACTGCACATTCTGGAGATGAGTTCTTTTTTCTTCTCGTTGAAATGTCTTTCGACATATATCTCGCTTACCTGTTTGTCAAGGAATTTTTTGACATAAGCCAGAGCGTTTTTTTCCGGAGTAACACCGTCAAAACCGGCTGTCGCGTACTTGTATGGAAGAATCATCGAATAATTGCTGAGCAGGGAAACAAGAGCAAGATCCTTCCATGCGCGCAGATGCTCGTGGTTTATGAGCGAATCCACGCCTGTCATCTGACCTGGATCCTCGACAGCTATCCTGTCCGGGATCCTGCCGTCATAACCGACAGCGCTCATCAACTGCTCATAGGTAAGGTTTTTCAGCATCGCCGAGCATTCATCGCGGGTAAGGATATGGACATCCTCGTTAAAATCATTTTCACCGCTGAGCACAAGCGGGTCGCTGTATCCGGCTATCTCATAATACATATAGATAATGTCTGTCGCGCGCTGCTTCGCCTCATCGGCAGGAACTCCGCACAGCCTGAGATACGAGATGAGATTGTCTCTTGCCTGTGTTGCCTTGAGGTTATTGTTCTTTATTTCTTCAAGTTTTGTGAAGGTGGTAAAGTGGAAGAGCAGGAGTTTTTCGCGCGTATCGACGGGGTTATTGAACACCAGCCCGTAGAAAGCCGTCGGCAAAGCAAGCTCTGCGGAAAGATCGTGCCACATCGTGATAAGTTCATCAACGGAGCTGACAGCTTCTATCCTGTTTATATAGCTTTCTATAAATACGGTATCATCTTCCTCGGAATTCTTCTTATCGCTTGATACCAGATCATAGACCTGCCAATAGAAATCAAGTATGAGCTGCTCATTGCTTCCGGGAGCATAATCCTTATCGCTTTCGGCTATTTCCTTTATGATAGAATCAAGCTGCTCTTTGGTATCATTGCCGATCAGAGTCCATGTTCCGATATACGACTTGGTCGGTCCGAGCTCCATTTTCATCAGATCATCAGCGTTTAAATAGCCGTAGAAATCATTTGCGGCGGTTAGCCCGGCTATGTAATTCTCATCGTCCTGCGAATCCGCGGCACCGACTGTTACATACGGCTCGCCCTGTCCGGTCGTCTGCGTTACGCCGGAACAGCCCGCCAGCATACAGCACGCAAGCAGCGCGGAAATACAGGACATCGTTTTCTTTATCATTAGGATATTCCCTCCTGTTCAGTTTTTCCTGATAGGCAGTGTATTCTTCCCGCCCATGATACATAATTCAACGCATCCGTGCGCTTTTACCCTGCAGCAGTATTCCTCAGACTGCTCGTCCGCAAATTCTGTGACGGCATAGGCATTATCGGGTATCGCTTTAGTTGTGAATCCCTTCAGGGTACCTCTAAAAACCGCTTTGAAAAGAGAAAATGAGATAGGTGTGTCGGATACAAGGAAAGGCGCCGAAAGCGGGCTGGCGCCCGGTGAGGAGACTTGACGCAGTAGACGGCGCGCATAGCTCATTTTCTCTCAAATAGGGTTTCATTCACCGCCGAGATACCGCACACAGAGCATTGTAATGTCATCGGATTGTTCTGCGCCGTCCGTGAACTTACGGACATCCGCAATAACCGCATCACATACCGGCTCTGCAATGCCGTTTTCAGCGGACGGTGCGGGATAATTCTCACCGAAGGACAGCAGTTTTATCAGCCTGTCCTCGCCGTACTGTTCCTCATCCTTGTCCATAGCTTCGGTAACGCCGTCCGTGTAGAGATACAGCATATCGCCCTTTCTGAGCTGCATAGTTTGTTCTTTATATCGCACTCCGTCCATACCCGCGAGCATCAGACCGGGTTTTAATATCACATACTCGGCTTTACCGCCGCGTATCAGCACAGGCGGATTGTGTCCAGCGTTCGCCACGTGCACAAGTCCCGTTTTCAGATCGAGATAACCCAGCCACGCGGTCACGAACATCTCCGCTTCATTGCCCTCGCAGAGCTTCTCGTTCGCTCTCGTGAACACCTCGGCAGGCGGCATACCGTTTTCGGCAAGGTTTTTTATCGTAGATTTTGCTGTCATCATAAACATAGCGCCGGGTATGCTCTTGCCGGAAACGTCCGCTATCAGAAAACCGAGAGTATTTTCGTCGGTCATATAGAAATCATAGAAATCACCGCCGACCTCCTTTGCCGCATTCATGCTTGCGAACAGCTCAAACTCCTTATGTTCCGGAAACGGCGGGAATACGGACGGCAGCGCGGAGATCTGTATATTTTTAGCGATATTAAGGTCGGCTTCTCTGAGCGCTTCGGTACGTGCCATTTCGGCGGCAAGATCTTTCGCTTCGATAGCCTCGTTTGTCGCATTTATATTCTTGATTATGATGTAGAACGCCCAGATAAACAGGAGAAGAATGATAAGTGAAAGGATCTGGGCGATCAGATAAGACATTATTTCACCGTACTGGCAGCAAAATATATCGACCGTAGTATAGACCGGTACGAATAAAGACGGCGGGAACACAAACAGTTTCCAGTTTATATTTCTCTTCTTTTTCGTAAGTCCGGCAAGCGCTTTTATAACATAGCCATGCATAAGCAGTACAGCCAAAACTGCACTGAGCAGCTTGACCAGTTTTACTATCAGAAAAATCAACTCATTTTCCGCAGAAGAGGTAAAGTAACTTGCTTCCTCGATCGCATAGATCACAGAAAACATCATATAAACGTATGTTACCAGCGATGTATTGAATGCTTTGAGCCATTTGCCTACAAGATGTGAAAAAAGTATTATCAGCAAAACAAAAAGTACGCTTGACAGAAATGCAGTAAAAAAATAAAACAATGGGTCATTACTCATTTCAATACTGGCAGATGCCAGATCTTCTACCGACACTCCCATCGATATTGCCCGCAACACCAATACCAAGACGTTAATAATAGTTGTAGAAAAAACAGAAAATGATAATATAAGTATCGGCTGAGTGAGCAGGCTTATGAAAAACAGCTTGACCTTATTATTTCCTTCTCTCAGGAAGCATTTTTTAAGAGAAAGATAAAATATAACTATAAAAAGAAATAAGAATAAAATGTAAACAACACTATTTATCTTATTTATTATTTCTTCCATTTCATTCTCCTATTTATGTTTTTAAATCTATATAATTTTCTTTACGTTTTCGCTTCAAGGCAGTGCACTGCCGTCGTTCACGTCAGCCGGTCACCGTATTTTTGCTTTATGTAAATTAAGTTGCAGAAATCGCGAAAATGGATAATGTTTCCTGAGAAAATTGCAGGATTTGTTAATGCTGCACAATAGAGAGACCGGTTTTTAGGCTATACTACTTATTTACTGCCCTTATCGTTTTTTACGACATTAATAAGTATTCCTTATTTCACACGAGAAGTCTGAAAGTTTTCTTTTCTCATTTTCTTATCGAGATACATCTGTGCGTCCGCCTGGTGATACAGCTCATCGTAATCGAACTCGCCCGAACCGTACTGCAGTCCGCACGCCATGACACAGTAAACATCGCCTTCGCCGTTAAGAGCATCAAGCGACTTTTCCCATTTTTCACGGATCTCCTGCACTTCATCCTCGGATATGTTCACAGCGACCATAACATACTCATCGCCGCCCATTCTGAACCCGAAAACCTTGTCAGACACGACTGCGTGTATACTCTCAGCAGCTTTGATGATAAGCTCATCACCGCGCTCGTGGCCGAAATTATCGTTTATGTATTTCAGATTGTTCACGTCGAAATTAAATATTGCAATAGATAAGGGATCTCCGAAATTACAAGCCTTCATAGCCATGTACTTTCCCTTGTTGTAAAGCCCTGTGAGTTTATCGTGCTCGCTTTCGTAAACTACCTTTTCACGAAGTATGCTGTTCTCGATGAATAGTGTCAGGACATTGTAAGCCGAGATGTCAAGGAAGTTGTCAAGCTTGAGCGACGGCGTGACCTTTGCGAAGACGCAGTATCGCCTGCTCTCAGTCTCCGAAGAAAGAAGACAGTGGTAACCTCCGCGCTTCTCATCACGCTTGCACGAGAATATGAATTCGGTTTCCTGAGTACATTCGAGCCGAGCGCGTGTCAGTTTGCCGTTGTAGACGCTTTTGGTGATATAGCCGTCGGTATCGGTGTACATCACAAGCTCCTTTGCATCGCAGTAATCCGCGAGTACCGGCAGGAACGCGTCATACGTCCCGGTCATAAGCCGCATTATTTTCGCCTGGAAGCCTGATATATCCGCAAGATTCTTGGTGTATCCAAGAGCCTCTTTCATAAGAAGCGAATACTCGGTAATGTCTGTGAAATGATAGCAGATATATTTTTCTCCCCCGACATCGATCGTCATCCGGCGGACACGCAGATTGACACGCTGCTCGATATCAAGAAATTCCCACTCGTCAGGATCGTCGTGACCGGAATTTATATCATCCATTATCTCATCAAACGAATATGGAAAGAATTCGCTCTTCCACACAAGTCCCCCGTTCATATCGGTAACGATGATATGTTCTTTTTCCGGAGCAAAAAATCTCACAATGATCTCGTCTATGTACATAAGTTTCTCCTTGTCAGATAATATGGTTGATCAGATATTCTTTTTTATCGTCAGTATATTCTTCCCGTCTTTGTACTCGTAGTTCACCGCATCCATGCTCTTTTTAACGATCAGAATACCCATTCCGCCGATCTCGCGGTCTTCGAGGGAGAGCGTCGTATCGGGGTCATCCTTTGCAAGCGGGTCATAGGGCTTTCCATTGTCGATGAATGTTACTTCGACCGTAAGGGGGTCTTTCAGGACATCCACGCGGACCGTAGCATAACCGGTATCGGGATTATAGGCGTAGTGAGCAATATTGGCAAAAAGCTCGTCTATCGCCACATCTATTGCCATCTGTTCCTTCATTCCGCAGCCGTATTCCTCCAGCTGCTCGTCAACGAATGCCACGACAGTGTCAACATTTTCGGGCGTAGCTTCGATCGTTAATTCCTTCATTTTATTCACCTCCTAAAAATCTCACGCATAGCATCGTTATATCGTCAGACTGTTCGGCGCCGTTCGTGAACTTTGTGACATCGGCTGTCACCATGTCACAGACAGGTTCGACAATGCCGTTTGCAGCCGAGGGTGCAGGATAATTGCTGCCGAATGACAGCAGTTTTATCAGCCTGTCCTCACCGTACTGTTCCTCGTCCTTGTCCATAGCTTCGGTAACACCGTCCGTGTAGAGATACAGCATATCACCCTTTTCAAGCTGCAAGGTCTGCTCTTTATAACGGATTCCGTCCATTCCGGCGAGCATCAGACCGGGCTTTAATACCACATACTCGGCTTTGCCGCCGCGTATCAGCACAGGCGGATTGTGTCCCGCGTTCGCCACGCGCACAAGTCCCGTTTTCAGATCGAGATAACCCAGCCACGCGGTCACGAACATCTCCGCCTCATTGCCGTCGCAGAGCTTTTCGTTTGCGATGCTGAACACCTCCGCGGGCGGCAGTCCGCTCTCGGCAAGGCTCTTGATAATAGTTTTTGAAGTCATCATGAACATCGCGCCGGGTATGCTCTTACCGGAGACATCTGCTATCAGGAAGCCGAGAGTATGATCTCCCAGCATATAGAAGTCGTAGAAATCTCCGCCGACCTCTTTCGCTGCGTTCATGCTTGCAAACAGCTCAAATTCCTTTCTTTCGGGGAACGGCGGGAACACATTCGGAAGCGCAGAGCTTTGTATAGCCTTTGCTACTGCGAGATCTTCATCTATTCGTGCCGCAGCTTCAGCAATATAATCTTTCAGCTTATCGACCGTCGCGTTAATGTCGTCAGAGAGCGTGTTAAATTCACGGGAATCGCGCACATCGACCTTTTCTTCAAGGTCGCCGCTCGTTATAGCGGCAAGAGAAGCATTGACAGTATCGAGCTTTTTTACCATTTTGCGTTTGATAAGTGAGTGCAGAACGATAAACAGGACTGTAAACACTATTATTTCGATCAGAACTATAAATGTGATCGTGCTGTTTGGCTGTGAAAATGCTTCAGACATAGGATACAGGCATATATAATAGACACATCCGTCAACATCGCTCAAAAAGTAGTAATATTCCTCACCCCAGAATGTCCCGGAATCTGCCAGACATCTGACATCAATACCCTCAGGTGCATAAGCATCAAGGCCGTGTTCTATCTGAAGAATGTATGATCCCGCTCTTTCATCAGTACCGTTGATATATCCGTCAAGCAACTCGGTGTTGGGGAAGGGCTCATAGGTGTGACTATTTCCGAAGGAGCTAATGATCGTATGGTCATTACCGATAATTACAGTCCCTCCGGTAAGACCGATACGACGGTTGCTAGCCATTAAGTTGCCCTCGATTATCAGGTTCTGATGATACCATTCCGGTGTGTAGGCTGCGACACAGAATATATCGGGATAATCCACACAAGTCGTCGCCACATAATATACGTCCATTTTTCCGTCCAGGGTTTTCAACGGATTATTGCTTATTTCACAAAGCATCCCGCCTTCAAACAATACGTTTCCTGCCGCGATCTCGTTTAAAACCACATCCATAAGGACACTGACGCCCTCTATATCTCTCACGTTTTTTCCGATAAATTCTTCATTGCCGGAAATAAAGATCGTCCCGTCCGCGTGAGTGTAATATGTGTAATTTACGCCCGCAAGGCTGTTATATGCGGCTTCCTCTCCCTCATTGATATATTTGTCCAGCAAATCATATGTATTATTTATCAAAGGGGCCTGGGCTTTACTCATCAGCTCTACCCGTATGTCACTTCCCGCTGTATAGAGTATCCGGCCAGCCGATTCAAGTGCAAAATAAGCGAGCAGGCCATACGTTACTGTTGATGATACGATAAATGCGATAAAAACCGCGATAAACAGCCTTACGGTTATTATCCGCGAAAGCTTTTGCTTCTTCTTTCCCATATCAGCTCCTATTACGCCTTTTCGATGTCGAGCACATCAGCCATTCCGGTGAAAGTAAAAACATCCATAACAGCCGGTGTAACATTTATGATCTTCATGCTGCCCTGCTTCTTCATCACCTTAGCGGAGGAGAGCAGAACACGCAGTCCTGCCGATGCCATATATTCGAGATCCGCAAAATCGAATACAAGTTCGGTAACGCCGCCTATGTTATTCTTTACCGCTTTTTCAAGTTCCGGCGCAGAAGTAGTTCCGAGTTTTCCCTCCGCTGTTATTGTGAGCTTTGTTCCGTCTTTGATTGCATTTAATGTCATAGTTATTCTTTCCTTTCATTATAATTTCTTGTAAATACTGCTCTTCGAGATATTATTTGAGGCAGGAGCGATACCCTTGCCGACTATCGAGCTTTTGGGCAGATCATTATTTGCACTTACAATACCGCCGCCAATTATGGACGAACTCTTTATGCTTCCCGTGCTTCCGGCTGTCTGTGTGGTGCTGCTGCCGTTGCCGAAAATGCTGTCGAACAGGTCGCTTAACCATTTTCCGAAATCGAACGCACCGCCTGAAACAGCTTCGACCGCATCATCGTCAAGCTCGCCTTCGCCCTGACATTTCGAGATAAAGAAATTGCGAATCTCGCTGTCCGTGGCGGAGCAGCCATACTGCTTAGCCAGATCCTCAAGCGAACCTGTTCCGGAGGCTTTCACAAATTCCGCCATATTGTCGCGGTCGGACATTACCTTAGTGTACATTTCTTCAAGTGTCATATTATCTTCCTTTCATTTATCATGCATCGACTCTCTGCCGTTCGACAAGCTCCGCGAAAAAGCCATTCGCTGCGATAAGCTCGTCGTAACTGCCGTCCTCGATGATCTTGCCTTTGTCAAGAACTATTATTCTGTCGCACTGCTTTATCGTTGAAAGCCTGTGAGCGATAACGATTCTGGTGCATTTCAACTTTTCGAGCGATTCCGAAACTGTTTTTTGCGTAATGTTGTCAAGTGCGCTCGTTGCCTCGTCGAACATCAGTATTCTCGGCTTCGGAGCTATCGCGCGGGCTATCAGAAGCCTCTGCCGCTGTCCGCCGGAGATACCGCCCTGCCCTTCGGAGATCAGTGTGAACATTCCCATAGGCATAGAGCGTATGTCGTCAGCAAAACCCGCCATTTCCGCGGCTTCCCACGCTTCATCGAGCGTCAGACGCGGGTTCGTGATAACTATGTTGGAATAGATATCGCCGGTGAACAGCTTTCCCGACTGCATCACCGTGCCGATCCTGCGGCGCAGCGATTTCAGGTCCATTCGCTCGATGTCCCTGCCGTCGTAGAAGACGCCGCCGCGCTGCGGCTTCTCGAAGCCCAGCATTACGCGCATAAGCGTTGACTTGCCGGAGCCCGTCTTTCCGCATATTGCCACATACTGTCCGGGCGATATCTTCAGCGAAACGCCGTCAAGCACATTCGGCATATTCTCGTTGTAGGAGAATGTCACGTTGTTCAGCTCTATACCGCCCATTAAGCGCTCCACGACCTGTTTTTCCTCAGCGACCTCAGGTTCCGCGTCAAGTATCGGGCGTGCCATTTCAAGTATCGGTTTTATCTTCGCAGCCGATAATGCTATCCCCGCAAGCGCCGTAAACGCACCGGAAACCATGCCATAAGCGACATTGAACGCGTAGAATTCCGATACGGAAACCCCGCTTTTAACAGCCATGTAATATATGATTATCGTTCCTATCAGCGAGATAGCCGTTGTGAATACCGCGTTTACTTTAAGGAACGTCGGCGGATCATAAAGCAGCTTCGCACTCTTTGTGTAGGCGTTACCCCATCGGGCGAAAGCACGCTTTTCCGCACCGGACAGCTTTATCTTCTGTATTCCCGAAATAAGCGCATAGCTCATACCGCTTTCTTTTGACGCAAGCTCCATCTGCCGCTGTGAAATGCGTATCTGCAATATCGCCGATACTGCAGATATGATGACTGTCGAGATTATCACTATCAGAGCAGGCGTTATGAGTGCCGGAGCATACGCGAATATCTGTGATATGTACGCGAGCGAAAAAAGCGAAGTAAGACCTGTAGTCAGCACTATGTCAAGCAGCTGCTCAACAAGCGTCTTTATGTATTGCGAACGGTTTGCAAGCTCGCCGGAGCCGTATTGTTTGAAGAAGCTCGCCGGAAGCGCAAGCATTCGCATCATCGCCGCAGCTTCGACAGATACGCTCAGCCTTGTTGTGAGCCGCGACATAAGCATTGATTTCACCGTTCCGAGCAGCATCGAGCTCAGCGATACACACACAATGAATACCGCGATAGCCGCGAGCCCCTTTACAGATCCCGAATTCAGTACGTCAGAGAACAGCATTTCGTTGAGCTTCGGCGTAAGTAACCCTATCAGCGTGACCGCCGTCGTAGCGATAGTGACGAGCGCCACATCTGCGGGACGAATGTTATCGACAATGTACCGCAGCAATCCCGGAATCCCGATCTTCGTTGAAGGGAACGGCTTGTAAAATGCGATAGCTTCTTTGTCTATCAGCTTTTCCGTCTTACGGTTCAGCATAACACGCTTGTCGGTCTTCGCGTCGTAATAGCTGTAATGCGTCATTCCCGTCGGTATAAGTGCGACAATGCTGCCGTCTTCTTTCAGGTTACCGATCATAGGCCCTGAAGCGTCCTTGTACCAGCCCTTTTCGAGCGTTACGTTCCTTCTCATTATCCCATGCGGACGGAGCAGGAATTCAAGTGTGTCGTTCATGTCCGTCATGCTGTCCGGCACTTCGCGCGGTCTGATGTGAAAACATTTCAGTATCTCGCCGATAGCGTCGGTAGCCGCCTGCCGCTGATCGTTCATAGCTGCAGACAAGCGCTTGCCCATGATAACTCCGGCTATCTTCACAAACGAGTCCTCAAAGACCTCGTTGTCGGTGCGCATTCTGTCTTTTATCTGTTCGTCAAACCAACCCATTTATACGCATCTCTCCTACTCTGATGTTACCAGCTTAGTGTAAGCTCCGTCAAGTTTCATCAGTTCTTCATGCGTTCCGCGCTCAACAACTTTTCCGTGATCGAAAACGATTATCTCATCGCAGTCGCGTATCGTCGAAAGCCTGTGTGCGATAACGATGCAGGTGATGTCGCGCTGCTTGACCGCGTTCACGACCTCATACTCGGTCTTTGCGTCAAGCGCCGAGGTAGCCTCGTCCATGACGATTATCGTGGGATCCTGTGCGAGGACACGGGCAATTTCCAGTCTCTGCCGCTGACCGCCGGAGAAGTCACGTCCGCCCTCGGTCAGCTTATAACGGTAACCGCCCTCGCGCTGCATTATGTCATCGTGTATCTGCGCGTCGCGGGCAGCCATCATCATTTCGTAGTCCTCTATGGTGTTGTCCCACATCTTGATATTATTTTCAATTGTATCTTCAAACAGCGTGATATCCTGATCGACAACCGCGACCGAACCTGTGAACACGCTGCGATTTATCTCGTTTATGTGCTTGCCGTCAAAAAGGATCTCTCCTTCCCACGGCTGATAAAGTCCGGAGATCAGCTTTGCCAGTGTCGATTTGCCGCAGCCGGACGCTCCGACAAACGCAACTCTGCTGCCCGTTTCGAGCTTCATGCTGAAATTCTCGATGAGCGGCGGTGAAAGTCTTGAATACCCGAATGTAACATTTTTCAGCTCGACAGTTCCGGAAAGCTTTTCATAGTCCGCATCCTCGTCGATCTCGTCTGTGATCTCAACGTCCGTCGGGTAATTCATGACGTCCTCGACACGCTCCATTTCGGTCCGCAGCTCCTGAAACTGCTGACCCGCAGAGATAAGCGTCTGCGCAGGCTGCATGAATGAGCCAAGGAAGCCCTGGAAAGCCATGACCATACCGACCGTGAACTCGCCCGTCATACACAGGTACACGCCGAGTATCAGAACCGCCGTGTTCGCAAGCTCGGTCAGCACAGGCGGTATCAGTCCGAGGTAGCCGTTTATGCGTTCAAAGCGTACATTCTGCGTATTCACGCTTGCCTGATAGCCTGACCATTTCTCGAAAAATCCGTTTTCCGCGCCGCTCGCCTTGATAGTCTCTATCATTTCTATACCGCTGACTGTAGCAGATGCCAGCTTTCCTGCGTCGCGCATCATAACACGCGTAAGGTTTACACGCTTGTTTGAGATAATACGCGAAACGAACACCTGTCCGATGATCGAAACAATGCCGACTGCCGTTAAAAGCAGTGAATAGCGTATCATCACGACAAGATAGAATATCAGCATCGCTGTCTGCAACACAAGCGGAGCAAGTGTGTTCACAAGTTGTTCCGCGATAGTCGCGTTGGAAGCCTGACGCTGCTGTATGTCGCCCGCCATGCGCTGTGAAAAGAACTTCATCGGAAGTCTTAATACCTTCCACATATATGAAGTGTTGCCGACAGCCGCCATTTTGCCGTTTATTTTCAGCGAATATATCGCATGGATCCAGGCAGCCGCGACCTGAACCACGGAAAGTCCTGTAAGTCCGATCAGAAACGGCAGCAGCCAGTCCGCGTCATATCCGGTCAGCAATTGATCTATAAAAACGCGCGAAAAACCGGACAGTATGATTCCGGTTATCGAAGCTATGAGTGTTGTGAGCGACACGAACGCTACCGCCGCGGACGCGCCCTGCAAGCGGCTCTTGGCAAATTGCAGTATGCTTTTCGGCTTGCCGGAAGGCTCGAAGCTCTCAGTCGGCTCGAACATAAGGCAGATTCCGGTATATCCCTCGTCGAAAGTCTCAAATGGTATTACCACATTACCGCGGGCGGGATCGTTTATGTAAACCTTGTTGCCCTTGAAGCCGTTGAGCACGATAAAGTGGTTGAACTCCCAGTGCGCGATCATCGGAAAGGTTCCCACTGATTTCAGACTTTCGGGATTGTATCGGTACGCCGCCGCTTTGAGTCCGTAGCTCCGCGCGGCTTTGAGTATATTCTTCGCGTTCGAGCCGTCCCGCGACACTCCGCAGTCCTCACGCACCTGTTCGAGAGGTATCCACTTCCCGTAGTACGCGAGTATCATATCGAGCGAAGCCGCACCGCATTCGAGCGTTTCCATCTGCATGACAACCGGAACTTTTGCCACGCCCTTTGTTATCGGCTTTTTTACTGATCTTTCAGACATTGAAAAAGCCCTCAATTCATGATAAATGTTATGGGTGCAACGGTTTTCGTAGTTCCGTCCTCGTTATGTACCTCTACCTCTCCGAAGATGCTCCATACTACCGCGCCGACAAGCAGCAGAACAATAGCTGTCAGCGTTATCCACACGCTCGGTGTGGTAACACGGATATAGTCGTCGAGCTTTTCCGGCGACGATACTTTGTCAAGGCTTTTCTGTCTGAAGATACTGTTATTTTCCATTTTGGATTCTCCTTAAAGCGTGCCGTGCAAAGGCCCCGGAAACCGGAGCCTTTGCGTGTGTGTAATTCTAAGTATGTGTAGCGGATTACATTCGGTTCATTCAATGGCTTTTGCGGATATTAGCCGTGACCGAACAGCCACTTAACAAAGCCCCACCAGTCTCCACCAGCGACAGCTTCTGCTGCTTCATCGGAAAGCTCGCCCTCTGCTTCTGCCTGTGCCTGAATAGCCTTACCGAAATCCTCAACCGTTCCGTCAACATCATACTTCTTGAGGAAAGCTGCGAGAGAGTCCTTGTCCTTGATCGCTTTCAGCGCTGCCTGAAGCTCTGCCGAACCCTCGATCTCCTTGATAAAATCCTGTATAGTTTTCATACGAAAACTCCTTTCCGCCCGTTCGGGCAATTTGATTCATTTAACCGCCACCCGCGGCTTATGAACGTTTCCGGCAATATCAGCAATGGAATAACTTCTTAAATGCATCTATGATCCAGCCGCCGCCTGCAACAGCTTCTGCTGCGTCGTCAGAAAGCTCGCGCTCTGCCCCGGTCTTTGTCTTTATTGCTTACGCAAACTGATCAACCGTAACATCAATATTCTGTTCTTTGAGGAATGCTACCAGAGCGTCTTTATCCTTGATTGTCTTGATCTCGTTCTGTAATTCAGCAGACTCGTTGATCTCCCTGATGAAGTCTTCGATAGTTTTCATACGAAAACTCCTTTCCGCTCTTTCGAGCAATTTGTTTGCATAAACCGCCGTCTGCGGCTTATGGCCATTACTGTACGATCAGCTTTTTCAGCTGATTAAGTGCTTTTTTGTGCAGTATCTTCATGTTAGGGTAGGACATACCCATTGCCGCGGCCATCTCGGTCAGCGTTTTCTCACCGTAGTAGTGCAGTGAAATTATGTCACGCAGACGTTCGTCAAGCTTTTCGAGCGCGTCCGCGAGCCGGTCGAGTGTTTCCGCGTCAATTGTCTGCTGCTCTATGTCCGTTTCGTCTGCCATACCTTCGGGTATTTCGATGCTTATGCGATGTGTGCGGTAGTACTTAGCTACCGTTCGCTTTGTTATCACGAAAATGAAGCTTGAAACGGCTTTTTCCTCGCCGCTGAACCGCTCTCTCTGTTTTATAACATTGCAAAACACATCGGCGCAAAGATCCTTTATATCCTCGGCATTCCCGACACGGCTCGTTATGTACGCTCTGACCTTCGGCTCGTACTGTTTATAGACTGCCTCCCAGTCGATCACCGCCGCCGTCACGAGCGTTCCCCCTTACCCCGCCACGGGTCTGCGACCTGCGTTCCCGCTGCGTTCAGAAGTGCGGCATCGTCGTCCGAGAGCTCTCCTTCACTTTCGGAGAAGCTGTAACGGCTCAGTGCGTCGTCGAGCATTTTTCTCAGCCGCGGATTGTTATCAAACCGCTGATATTCGTACATCCTACGAAGCGTGTTCTCCATTATGACCTCCTTTCCCCTGCATCTTTCTGTTTATTAAGTTGCAGAAAAACACAAAAGGGATAATACTTTTTTTGAATTTCTGAGGGGATGTCAGGATTTAGTGGTCTTGCACATATTCATCTGGTTTTGTTTAGTGCAAATGCTGTGAATTGACGTATCACCTCGTCCTTTTTCTGCCGACCCAATCTGTAACTGCTCCCGTCATTCACATAAACAACGGATGCTTTTATCCGCTCTATATAAGCCATATTTACGGTTATACCGCGTTTTACTTCCACAAAACCTTTCTTGAAAAGCGCGGCGGCTTCTGAATAACCGATATGAAAGCGGCTGACATTACCGTTCTTAACTGTTATTATAGTATAGTGGCTGTCGCTCTCGATCTTGACGACATCGGAAACACGGAACAGCGTCATATCCGTGCCGGACCGCATCAGTACCGTTTCTTCTGTAGTTTCTCTGCGAAGTCCCGCCCTTGCGAACACCTTTATGACATCGGCTTCGGAATATGGCTTGACGAGATAACCCGCAGCGTTCACATCAAAAGCCTCGATCGCGTGATCTGTGCTTGAAGTGCTGAATATGACCTGTGTTGCAGGAGTGATCACCAGCAGACTGCGAACGATGTCGATTCCGTTTTCCTCGCCCAGATATATATCCATAAACACAAGATCATAGAAGACTCCGCTTTTAACCCTTTCGAGAAAGACTTTCCCGTTATCGTAACAGTCGATCTCCATGCCGCCTTCTATCCCCATAAGCGCAAATCTGATACTGCTTGCATCTTTTGCGTTATCGTCACAGATCGCTACTCTCATAAAATTTCTCCTCCATTTTAGTCATCTTTTGTATTGTATCACACAAAGCCACGTTTGTATCAAATAATACACCAAAAACATCAAACCATGCACGAAATGCAGAGTGTTGACTTTAAATCTTTTTTATGTTATCATATATTTTATCCGGAATTATGGAAGGTGCAATATATGAATACAGAATTTTCCGTCTGGGAAGCTATTTTATATACATTTCTGAACTCTTTTCCGTATATGCTGCTTGTCCTGTACTCGTTCAGAGGTCGTTGGAGATTCGGTAAAAGTGTTACTATGCTGCTGCTCGCTGCCGCAACGATCTCTCAGGTCTCGCTGAACACATTCCGTTTCTTTTCGCCTTATGTGCAAAACCCGGTTTTTGATGTCATCATATCGGTGATATATATTGGATTTATCTTTCTTGCGGTTAAAGAACGTTTCGGAAAGCTGATATTTACCGTTCTTATACTTATGGACCTCGGAAATCTTGTCGTAGTCGTTTCCAAATGTTTCGAGGGAATGTTTTTCCCGCAGGAAGCTCTGCTTCGGTATCATTTCACCTATTCACTGTTTATGATACCTGTGCTTTCGCTATTGATAACCGCGGTATATCTGCTGATCTTAAAGGATATAACGGCGGATTCCGATCCCGATTCCGAGCAGTCCGCCGCGAGCGGCTTTCTCTGGCGGTATCTGTGGCTTATTCCGGGCGTGTTCTATATTATATGGACACAGCATTTTTACACTTCCGGAAAGCCCGCTCTCGAAAATGCTCTCGATCCGCTCAGCACAGGGTATCTTCTGCTGATAGACGCAGGCTCTGTGCTTATCTACCGCACCATAATCCGGCTTGTGGCGGTATATGAAAAAAATGCCCGTCTGCAAACCGAGAACCACGCTCTTGAACTGCAGAAGATGCAGTATGATACGATGAAGGAGCGTGTAGCGGAGATGCGCCGTACAAATCACGATCTGCGGCACCATGTGGTTCTCCTGAAACAGATACGCGAAAACGGTGACCTTTCGGCTCTCGATGAGCTTATAGCGTCATATCCCGCTCCGATACTTCACGATCAGTCTCTCATATACTGCGAGAATGATACGCTCAATGCAGTTCTGACATATTTTTCCGAGATCGCACTGAAAAGCGATATTGATTTTTCTGTAAATATTTCACTACCGGAAGTCTGCTTTATCGAAAAGCCCGACATAGCCGTCATATTCGGCAATATCCTTGAAAACGCGGTCGAAGCCTGCAAATATATTGACGGAAAGCGGTATATCAAGGTAATTGGCAGCTATCAGCAAAAACCCGAACAGCTTTCCTTCATCATTGAGAACAACTATAAGATCGAGCCGCATATTACCGAAAGCGGAACATTTCTTTCATCCAAGCACAAGGGAAACGGTATCGGGATAAGTTCGGTAAGGCACATTGTCGAAAAGTACGGCGGAGACCATTCGTTCCTGTCGGATAACGGTGTGTTTGTCGTTTCGGTGATAATCGGAAAGTAAGAAATAATCATATCTTCGGGAGTTTTATAATTTCAAAAACGCTGAGTCTCCGTTTTGTTGTAAATGAATGAGAATGTGTTTCTGCAATATATCATAGAACGGGTGTTTGACAATCTCGGAAATGCGGAAACTGACTTCGGCAATGGAAAGCAGACACTCGCGGCTATCATCAGAGGTCTGACACTGCCGATGAACATTGAAAAGAAGCGAAAAAAGTGGCAGTCCGAGCTGATGAATACTTTCACAACACTGACCTCGCCGTTCGTGTCCATTGAGGGTACGCTTGCTAATCCGAACAGCACCGCTACTGCGGTCATCTGCGGGGATAAGCAATATACGGTCTGTGATACTCTCGATTGCTTCATCTTTGACCTTCATCGCGGCTGTGATAAGAACGACATCAAGATCATGCGCTGTGAGATATGCGGAAAGATGTTTGCAAGCTCCAACGGCAAGGTCAAGTATTGCTCGCCGGAGTGCAGCAAGGGCGCTCACGTCGGGAATATCCAAAAGGCGCGGCTGAACGTAGAGAGCGATCCGCTCAAACGTGAGACGGAGCGCTCTATCAGCAATATGAAGAACAACGACAAGAAAGTCAAGGACGCGCTCGGAGCCGAAGACCCGCGTTACATAGAGTTTCACGGCAATTTCGTCGAGTACAAGGAAGAGATACGCGACAAGCGTGACCGGCTGATACGCGATGTCGGCAAGGATAAGATCGACCTGAGCGACGCGGAAGAAGCGCTCTTCGCTTTCACACGGGAGCGCGAGAAGAAGCTGGCGAAGAAGGCAAACGTTTTGCTCTATGCTGCAAAGACGTGACAGCGTGACAAACGTGACAGTTGGCTTCTGTTCCTTTTGCAGCGCGGGTTTGCGCTGTCACGCTTGGACGTGACGGGAGTGTGACAGCGTGACATGGTTGACATCGGCGGACTATGGTTGTATAATAGTTTATGAGGTGAGATGCGTTGAAAACAAAAACGAGAACAAGAACTAAAATAATCATAGCTGTTATTGGCGCTGTAGGGCTGCTGTTTGCGGGTTTCTGTGCCTTTACATATTACTCATATACACAATATAATATCGCCGAGAATTTCTGCACCGATTTTCTTTTCGATAGCTGGACTGATAAAGTGGATTACGAAATGCTGTCGGACGAGCTGAAAGAAATGCTTCCGCGTGACGAGTTTGAGCTTGCCAAAAGCGGCGACACGACAGCAAAACACTCTATGTACAAGCGAATAGAGGGGTTTAACAGTAAATCGGCTGTAAAGAACGATGATTGGTTCGCGTACAGCACACGCTGGATAAAATTCCCTTTTGAGGATCATTACGAATACAACGGTGAAAATTATTACTGGGATTATTACATTGATGTTGTATGTTTTGCAGATAAGATCAAAGTCGTAAATTTCGGGTGTAACGCATTCTATCCTTATGGCGTGACAGCGTGACAAATGCGGCGGCAGCCGCTTCTTCTGCCGCCCCAGTTTTTCAAGGCGTGCAAAATGCATGGGTAATGATCTTACCCTACCGGCATATCAAAAATGGCTCAGAGCGCATTTTTCGCTCGGTCTGAACCCCAAAAAAAGACGCAGAGCCGAAACTCTGCGCCTTTTGTTATTCTTTTACTTGACCTTTATGCTCTTGTGGTCGCTCTTGGTAAGTTTAGTCTCTGTGCCGTCAACCACAGCCGATACCGTGTAAGTAACGGTCTTGCCCTTGGTCGCCTTGAAGCGTACCGAAGTCTTTGTCGTCTTGGTGACATATTTCAGCTTGCCGTTAACTACCTTGTAAACCTTGTAGTACTCGGCACCGGGTACCTTAGCCCATTTAGCCGTTACTTTGCCGTCCTTCTGCGTGAGCTTCACGATCGGCTTGTAGTAAACCTTGAGATTTGCCGTGTAGCCTGTCGGAGCGTCAAGTGTCTGACCGCTTGTGATG
>CACZGM010000047.1 GCA_902780695.1 uncultured Ruminococcus sp.
GCTCTCGCTGTCGAAATTCTTTGTGGAATAAGCGCCGTTTACACAGTATCTTATCTCATCGTCCGTAAAGTCGGTCAGAAAGCGGCTGAAAACATCAAATGCTCTTTCCGGATACGTCTTGTCGCAGAGAGCCATGATATCTTCTTTTGTGAGCTGCGGAATGCTCTCGGGAACAAACAGTCCGCCTTCTTCCGAAAGTCCCTGCGCTATAGCCCTTGCGCTCGTTACGCTTATCTTGTTGTCACGGGTGCTTCTGTAATTCATAAATGCTGCCTCCGTTTCACGGCATGAACGCGTCGAAAGCGTCTGCCGTATATTCCAGCTCCAGAACGCGCGGGATCTCTTCTGTCGTCAGTGTGACCTCCGCAACGTCGAAGCGTACTTGCTTGTCACCGCAGGGAAAACGTTCAAGATAACGGTCAGCCGTCCTTATAACGGCGGCTCTTTTCGCTTTGTCCACAGCCTCGGCTCCGGACGTGAGCGAACCGAACTTGCGCGATTTCACCTCGATAAACGCTATTGTTTTGTCATTTTCGGCGACTATGTCTATCTCGCCGCCCTTTATGCGGTAATTTCTTGCCGCTATCTTCCAGCCGTGCTTCTTGAGAAACGCGCAGACGCGCTCCTCGCCGGCTTTTCCTCTTTCACTGCTTACGCTCATACTTTATGCTTTTTGAAGAAACTCCTGCGGTGCTCCGGACACAGCCCGTACTGCGCGATCATTTCATAGTGCAGCTTTGTGCCGTAACCCTTGTGCTTTGCGAAAAGGTACTGCGGATACTTTCTGTCCATCTCCAGCATATACCTGTCTCTCGATACCTTTGCGAGTATCGATGCCGCCGCAATGCTCGCGGATATGCTGTCACCCTTTACTACCGTTTTTACGGGTATGCCGAGTGCGGGAGCCTTGTTCCCGTCCACAAGCGCAATCGCCGGTCTCACGGAAAGTCCGTCGAACGCCCGCTTCATTGCAAGCATCGCCGCATTGAGAATGTTGATCTCGTCTATCTCCGCCGCCGTGGCCGCAGCTATGCAGTACGTTTCCGCCTTTGATACGATCTCGTCAAAAAGCGCTTCCCTTTTCTTTTCGGACAGCTTCTTGCTGTCGTCGAGTCCGTCTATGACAACGCCCTCCGGCAGTACGACAGCCGCCGCATAAACATCACCAGCGAGAGGACCGCGACCGGCCTCGTCAATACCGCAGATGATACCCGCCGCAGAACGTTCCGTACTGTCAAAAGCGAAACGTTCACGAAGCAGCTGGTCTTTCGAGTGTGATACGTCCAATTTTACCGCTCCTGTATTCGTCGAGCAATGCCGCCGCGGCACGCTCTGTATCGGGAACTCCGCCGGACAGCATCATCCCTCGTCTTTTCGCTATCAGTGCAGTGATGTCTCCGTCGAGCGTTTCGAGCTTGTAGCGTTCCTTAAGCCGCTCGGGGTAGTTCTCCGCAAGATATCTTCCAAGTTCCGCGGCAAGCTCTTCCGTATCCATTACACCGTCTTTTATTGCACCGGTGAACGCGAGCCTGAGAGCCGCCTGCTTGTCGTCGAACTTTGGCCAGAGTATGCCCGGCATATCGAGAAGCTCGACTTCTTTATCTATGGTCACCCATTGTTTGCCGCGGGTGACTCCCGGTCTGTCTTCGACCTTTGTTTTGCGCGAATTTGCCATTCTGTTTATGAACGACGATTTGCCGACATTCGGTATGCCTACTACCATTACACGCAGTGCCTTGCCAATAACGCCCTTGGCGCGTCTGCGTTCGAGCAGCTCGGAAAGTTCTTCTTTCAGCACGGGGAGAAATCTGTTTATCCCTTTTCCGCTGCGGCAGTCGCACACTATCGTGCGTATGCCCTTTTCCCCGTAATATCTGCGCCATTCGTCGGTCAGCTTCTCATCGGCATAGTCGCATTTGTTCAGCAGCATTATCCGCGGCTTATCCGAGACTATCTCGTTTATCATCGGGTTTCTGCTCGATTCGGGTATTCTGCTGTCAACGACCTCCGCGACCGCATCGACCAGTTTCAGATCCGCCTCTATCATTCTGCGGGTCTTGGTCATGTGTCCCGGGAACCACTGTATATCGCCTTCGTATGCCATTTCTGTCTTTCCTGTCGGTTATTGGTACAGCCCGCCGAACTTATCGAACGGGAACACTCTGAACAGCGCCTTTCCGATTATCTTGCGCATATCAACGTCACCGACCATATAGCTTCTGCTGTCGGTGGAGCCGTTTCTGTTGTCGCCCATTACAAAGATAGAGCCTTCGGGAACGGTGAACTCGTCTCCGCGCCCCTCGCTCATATTAGTATAAGAGTTGAGCTTATGTCCGTCCTCGTACAGTATTCCGTCCTTAACCTCAAGCTGCAGCTGTTCACCGTTGCGGTAAACATAGCCGTTGGTGAAATCTATTCTGATATTGTCACCCGGCAGACCTATAACACGCTTTACTATCGCTTTTCCGAGTCCGCCGTCCTCGTTCGGTATCCCGTCCGCCCATACAACGACTATATCGTTGTGCGCCGGCTTATACAGAAAGTCGGATACCATAAGCATCTGCTTGTTTTCAAGCGTCGGAAGCATGGACTCACCGTCCACCGTGGACGATCTCAGAAAGAAAGTGAACAGTACTATTATAACAAGGAACGAACACATAAGCGTATCGAACCAGCTGTAAATATCGGCAACAAAGCCGTAGGGCTTTACAGCGGCTTCTCCGCTCTCAGGAACCGGATTTTCCTCGTTGTTCCCGATACCGTTCTCTTCTTCGGTCATTTCAATTTTGTTTTCATCCATAAGATCACTCTTCATTAATCATAAAAACAGCGAATCAAGGCAATAACGGGCTTCCCCGCTATCACCTTATCGACTGTCTCAGTGGGTAAAGATCAATACTTTGCCTTTACCTTAGCTGCCTTACCTACTCTGTCTCTCAGGTAGTAAAGCTTTGCTCTGCGGACAACACCGGTTCTTACGACCTCGATCTTGTCAACGGACGGGGAATGAACGGGGAAAACCCTTTCAATACCGCAGCCGTGAGCAACACGTCTTACCGTGAATGTCTCGTTGATACCGCCGTGCTTCTTGGCAATAACTGTACCCTCGAAGATCTGGATACGGGACTTGTCGCCCTCCGAGATCTTTACGTGTACCTTAACGGTATCACCGATGCCGAAAGCGGGGATCTCCTGCTTCATGCTGTCCTGTGCGATTGTTTTCAGTGCATCCATAATGTTCCTCCTGATGCCGGCATTCGTGCGTCTAAACTCATAAGTGCGGACTTTACGTCCCGCGCACCGGACTGCTCTTTAGCTGTCCCGACGCAGAGGAATACCCGTTTCAATGTCGGCATTAGCCGTGCATTGATCCTCGCGGGCTTTTCAAGCCTGCGGTTACAAATGCTTTTATATTATAGCACTTTTTATCCTGAAATGCAAGACTTTTTTGCAATTTTCACAAAATTTATCTGAAAATTTCTCCATCGCCGCATTTTACAGCCGTTCTTGTGACGTGCAGAGAGTATATTTCAGTACCTGATATCTTCTCAAATGCATCGAAAAGCAGTCCGGCATTGATATTCAGCTCCGTTCCGGACGGCAGAGAAAAGCGCAGATAACCGGGTCTGCGTTCGAGTACGGTAAGATGCTGCTTAAGATCAAGCTCTGCGATACCGCGCTTGGTCTTTTTCTCGGCGGGGATATGCTCTGCGTCAAGAAAAGCATCGAATGCCGCGTCATCGCATTCAAAATCAGCCTCGTACTCCGAAAACGCTATCTCGGTAGGCTTCCTGACCGGCTCCGCAACTTCCGTTACGCGGATATCCCGCGGCAGCGCCTCGTTGAAGCGCCTGACGAGTTCGTCCGCGCTCACATCTTCGGTGAGGCGGGTGTCCATGCTTTCACAGAGACCTGCCGTACCAAGCGCGAGCGGCAGCGCGAATGTGAGGTACAGATGCGGGTTGAAGCCCTCCGTCTCCCAGACCGGCAGCTTTGCCCGTTTGATCGAGCGCTGGAACAATCGGTAAAGGTCAAGATGCGAAATATATATCGCTCTGCCTGTCTTGCTGAAAAAAACTCTGATATTTTTAACGTTATTGTCCATTTTCGTCTTTTTCTTCCTTGTCTTTATCTTTATCCGTATCTTTTCCGAAAACGCTTATGACTATCGTATATATTATCATGCCTATGCACGGGTCGGTAAGTCCGAGAAGCGCCCACCAGCCTCCGCCGGCAATCAGTATTCCGACAGCTATCACCAGTCCTCCGAGAGGAGGGATCATTGACGACCATTTGTTTCCGGGCTTCATATTGTTAAAGAGTATTACCCAGTTTGCAAGATAAAAGAACAGCCCCACCCCGAAAAGCAGGACATATCCCGCAATTGTATCCAGCATTTCCGAATTGAATATTCTGTCAAACAGTTCGTTCATAAAATCCCGTCCATATCACTTGTTTCCTTTCGGGTACGAAAGATAACACGGTCAGAATACGGGAGAGCGGCGTAAACCCTTCCCGTCATAGGGCAGCTCTCAGAAACACGCTTTTCCCGTACAGACATTCACTCCGCAGCCGGCGCACTTTTCGCGGCAGTTCGGAGTTGTCTGCGCTTCGTGCGCACGCCTGTTCTCACGCACAAAGAACTCCTTCGTTATCAGCAGATCCATGTGATCCCACGGAAGGATCTCGTCGTATTCACGGCGGCGGTTGGCATAGAACGCCGGGTCTATGCCGCACTCCTTAAACGCTTCCATCCATTTGTCATACTTGTAATACTCCGTCCAGCCGTCGAGCTTGCAGCCCTTTTTCCACGCAGTATATATCACCTGCGACAGCCGCCTGTCACCGCGGGCAAGTGCCGCTTCGAGGTATGTCACGTCGAAATGCGAACGGCTGACCTGCACCTTCTTTGTATTTATCACTTCCATCAGGTGCTTCTGACGTTCCTTTATAACATCCTCTGTCGGCTGCGGTTCGAACTGAAACGGAGTGAAGGGCTTCGGAATAAACGTTGAGAGGGATACAGATATCTTTATGCCTTTTCCTTTGGGGCGCGACGGCAGAGAATAGTACATATCTATTATGCGCTGACAGAGCTCCGCGATACCCTCTATATCCTCCGTCGTCTCCGTCGGCAGACCGAGCATAAAGTACAGCTTCACCGCCGTGTAGCCGCCCTCAAACGCTATCCGGCAGCCGTTCATTATGTTCTCCTCGGTTATGTTCTTGTTTATAACGTCGCGCAGGCGTTGTGTACCCGCTTCCGGCGCAAATGTAAGCCCGCTCTTGCGCACGCTTTTTATACGGTTCAGAAGCTCCTCACTGAATCTGTCTATACGCATCGACGGCAGCGAAAGGTTCACACGAGCCGCGTCGCTGTAATCCGCGAGACAGGCAAGCATCTTCTCTATCTCGCTGTGATCGCTCGTGCTCAGCGACGTGAGCGATACCTCGTCATAGCCCGTGGTCTCGCAGACCGAGACGGTCTCTCTTTTTATGGTATCCACCGTTTTCTCGCGGAACGGGCGGTAAAAATATCCCGCCTGACAGAACCGGCAGCCCCTTATGCAGCCGCGCAGCACCTCCACGACCGCACGGTCATGGACGATCTCCGAGAACGGCACGACGAATGTTTCCGGATAGTAGGTGTTGTCGAAGTCCGCAATTATGCGCTTTCTTACCTTTGCCGGAGCACCTTCGAGCGGTGTTATGCTCTTTATCGTACAATCATCGTTGTACTGTACATCGTACAGTGCCGGAACGTATATTCCCTCGATACGGGACGCACGGACAAGAAACTCATGCTTGTCCGCACCCTCCGTCTTGCACTGCTCCAGCAGACGCATAAGCTCAAGATTGACCTCTTCGCCCTCACCGAGTATGCAAAGATCGACAAAATCCGCTATAGGCTCGGCGTTGCAGCAGCAGGGACCTCCCGCGCAGACTATCGGAGTGAGTGAATGCCGGTCTTTTGCAAATACAGGCAGTCCGGCAAGATCGAGCATAGCGAGGATATTCGAGAACGAAAGCTCGTATTGCAGCGTAAAACCGATGATATCGGCAGTATTAATGGGTTCAAGGCTTTCCAGTCCGTACAGCAGGATATCGTTCTTACGCATCTGCTCCTCCATATCCGGGAGCGGCATGAACACGCGCTCGCACAGATATTCCGGAACTTCATTCATCAGTGAATACAGTATCTTCATACCGAGGTGCGACATTCCGATATCATAAGTATCGGGGAAACAGAACGCAAACCTCATTTTCACGTTCTCAAGCGGTTTTTCGACCGAATTCGGCTCTCCGCCGATATACCGCGACGGTTTCTGCACCTTAAGCAGTATCCTGTCAAGCTTGTCTTTGTACATCTTATATCCTTTCAGAGTGTGTTTGATCAGAGATTTCAGAGGCGTGGCTCTGCTTCGGCTGCCCGTATATCACTTCGCTGCTTACGGGTCTTCATCATTGTCTGCTCGTCAATATACTTTTGTTCGTCTTTCAGACACATTTATTATACTATATTTTTTCGAGAATTTCAACAGCAAAATTGTAAAAGAAAAAAATCAGGGCGGAAATGTTCAGATATCCCGAAAATACAAGAAAAACGGCAGCCGGGAGAACTGCCGCTGTCACAGCCTTTTCGCATACCGACGAATACCTTGCCGCCTTCTCCGGCGGGAATGCCCTGATAAGCGCCTTGTCAAGCATCAGCTTCCCGTCAAGCTCACCGAACGGCAGAAGATTGAATGCCGCGTTAAGCAGGTTTATCACTCCGAACAGCCGCAGCTCCCTGCTCTCCCACGGGATAAGAAAAAACACACAGAAAAGCAGGGTATTCACAATGCACCCCGCCGCAGCCGCCGGAAAACTCGTGCTGCCGCCCCGTATATGCATACCGCCGCCGTACAGCTTTATCCGTTCCGGCAGCCTCTTCTCCGCAAGCATCACCGCGAGATGTCCGAGCTCGTGCAGCACGCATGACAGCAGACACAGCAGCGACGTACCGCTCCGGTCGGTGCAGATCATGAACCCGAGCACCGCGAAAAAGGAAAATCCGGCTTCGAGCTTTATCGGAAAAGCTCCGCTATGCTCACGCATACCCGCTTCACTTCTTCCCCGCCGAATGTAAGCCCCGCCCATAACGCAGCAGCCGCTGCGCACGACACAGCAAGCTGAACGAGCACCGACCCGCCGAATGTCATCTGTCTGCGCCGGCTTGTCCTGCGCAGGCGTATCTGCGGGACTTCATACCCGCGCTCCGCAGGAAGATACACAAGCGGCTCCTTTACCGGCTGCTCCGCCGGCGATGTGTTCCGTGCTTCCGGCTTTTCCGAGACCGGAGCGGCAGCGGGTACTGCGGGACTTGTCATTACCTTTACCGTCATATCACACCTCCCGACAGCGCGGTCTCAATGACCCGGTGAAGCACCGTTCCCGGAACACCGAGTATCACCGAAAGCGCAGTATTATATGGCGTGATGTTTTCAGGTCCGCTGCCGAAATAAATCTGCGATGCGGCAAGGCTCAGCACTCCCGCCGCCGCGTTAAGAAAAGCATACAGCTTCGGATGAGCCGTTTTACCGTACAGAACTGCCACGAATACCGCCAGAATACATATCACCGTTATTTCAGCCATTTTGTCCTTTCCTCCATAAACACTCAGATTTTTCGGTCATCGCCGCATTCCGGATACGACAGATAAAGTGTCGCCGCTTTCGTCGATATCTGATTTCTTTATATGGTATGCGGACAAGAGGTGATATATGTCTTTGTATGAGTGACGGCCGCAGCGGCTCACCGATCATATATATGCGGCAATAAAAAACCAGCAGTCAGCTGCATCTGCGCAGCCGGCTGCCTAACAAATGTATGACATTTACCGCCTCCATGCGGATATGAAGGGCTTGTCAGAAAATATAGATAGTGATCCTTGAAGGAAGTGTGCAGTTACGGTCTATTCTGTTCCATCTGCATATATCATCCACGGTTACACCGTACCGCGACGCAATACTGTCTAATGTGTCTCTGGGTCTTACAGGATAACTTACAGTTCTTGTGCCGCCTACTACCTTTCCCATATCCTCATCCGAAACAGCAATCAATTCGTCGCGTTCATTAATCATAGTGAACAGCTCCTTTCGTTTTTCGCTTTCAATTATTTATACGCAGAAAAATCAAATATGGCAGTAAATAAATCAAAATACTGCATTTTTTCAGTCGGTACCGAAAATACGGTCACCCGCATCTCCGAGCCCCGGTACTATGTACGCATTCTCGTTAAGGTGCTTATCAAGACAGCCGACATAGATATCTATGTCCGGGTGAGCCGACCGCAGCGTTTCAAGTCCCTCGGGCGCGGCTATTATGCACATGAACCGTATATCGGTGCAGCCTGTGTCTTTCAGCATTCTGACCGCTGCAACAGCGGAACCGCCTGTCGCCAGCATGGGGTCGGTTATGACCGCTATCCTTTCGTCCATGTGTGCCGGAAGATTGCAGTAGTATTCCTCCGGTTCGTGAGTCGCCTCATTTCGCTTGAGTCCGATATGCCCTACCTTCGCGGAGGGCATTATCTCAAGTACGCCGTTCGTCATTCCGAGACCGGCGCGCAGGATAGGCACTATCACGGGCTTTCTGCCGGAAAGCATACGCTCCTCCGTTTCCGCGACCGGGGTCTTTATCTTAACCGGCACGGTGGGCAGATCCCGGAAAACTTCATATGACATTAGCGTGGCTATCTCGCCCGCGATAACGCGGAAATCCCTTGTTCCCGTTCTCTCGTCACGCAGCACCGCGATCTTGTGGCATATCAGCGCATGATCCATAATAACTGTCTTACCCATTTCCTTCTCCTTTTACGTCGATTGATCCGGCTCAACAGACAAAATACATTATAATGGACGATGATGAATTTACAACTGAAGATCGACCTGCCGCTTTTACGAAAAATACTGTATTCCGCTTCTGAACAGCGGCTGATCCTTGATACCGTCAACATTCGTGCAGCAGTCATCGGTTATTCTCTCGCTGTGGCCCATCTTGCCGAGCACACGTCCGTCCGGGGAGATGATACCCTCTATCGCATACATGGAACTGTTCGGGTTGTAGCGCAGATCCATTGTCGGGTCACCGTTCAGATCAACATACTGCGTAGCGACCTGACCGTTCGCAATCAGCTTCTGTATTACCTCGTCACTCGCCACAAAGCGTCCTTCGCCGTGTGAGATCGGGATAGTAAAGATATCACCGACCTTGCAGTTCATAAGCCACGGGCTCTTGTCTGTGCAGATACGGGTGCGGACAAGCTGCGACTGGTGTCTGCCAATCTTGTTGAAGGTAAGCGTCGGGCTGTCTGCCGTAAGCGGAACTATATCGCCGAGCGGAACAAGTCCGAGCTTAATGAGCGACTGGAAGCCGTTACAGATACCGAGCATAAGTCCGTCACGGTGATACAGCATATCGTTCACCGCTTCCTTTACCTTCGGATTGCGGAAGAAGGCATTGATGAACTTGCCGGAGCCCTCCGGTTCGTCACCGCCGCTGAATCCGCCGGGAACAGCAATGATCTGGCTCTGCGATATCAGCTTTGCGAACGCTTCGACAGACTCCTCGACTGCGGACGCGCTGAGATTCTTTATTACAAATATCTCAGCTTCTCCGCCCTCGCGTCTGAAAGCCTCCGCCATATCGTATTCACCGTTCGTTCCGGGGAACGCGGGGATAAGCACACGCGGCTTCGCGGTCCTGCAGGCGGGAGCGCAGGCAAACTTCGTATTTGTGACAGTCTCTATCTTTTCGGGAGCATCATAGTGCTTAACGCTGTCTCTGAATATAGGTTCAAGCACAGCGTCCCACTTCTTTTCAAGTGCCGCTATGTCAAGCTCTGTGCTTCCGCAGATGATCTTATACTCGTCTATGGTCTCACCAATGCACTCAAATCCGTCGAGTTCGCCGGAAGCCTCAACTATGAACGCACCGTAGTGCATACCGAACAGCTTGTCATCATCGAGAGCGCTCAGCTTTGCGCCTATGCGGTTTCCGAGCGACATCTTGAATATACCCTCCGCAAGTCCGCCGTGCGCGAGTGACCATACAGCGGCAGCCTTTCCTTCGGCAATTGCCTTTTCAACCTTGGAGAAAACGTCCTTTACGCTGTCAAAATCGGGAAGTCCGTTCACGTCGTACTTCGGAGCAATGTAATACAGCTTATCAAAGGGTATCTTGAACTCCGCACTTATGATCTTGTCCGCTCTTCCCATGCCGACAGCAAAAGAAACGAGAGTCGGCGGAACATCGATATGCTCGAATGTACCGCTCATGGAGTCCTTGCCGCCTATTGAGCCGATACCGAGAGCCTTCTGTGCCTTATACGCGCCGAGAAGCGCTCCGAAAGGCTTGCCCCAGCGCTTGGGATCGCCCTGTGTTCTTTCAAAGTATTCCTGGAAAGTGAGCCAGCATTCCTCGCTCTTACCGCCTGCCGCTACGAGCTTTGCCACGCTCTCGACAACCGCGAGTACCGCTCCGTGATACGGAGACTGAACAGCCACCGCAGGATCATAGCCCCATGCCATTATCGAAGCGGCTTTTGTATCCGCGCCGAGTACCGGTATCTTCGCTGCCATTGCCTGAACAGGGGTCTGCTGTGTCTTACCCGAGAAAGGCATAAGAACCGTAGCCGCGCCTACCGTTGAGTCAAAACGCTGAACAAGAGCGCGCTGCGAGCACACATTGAGGTCGGTGACGAGCTTCTCCCAGTCCTCCGCTGTGTTTTTAAGCTCAGACTTATAGGAAACTTTAGCATCCGGTACTTCAATATCTGTATGCTTTTCCGCACCGTTGGAATTGAGGAATTCACGGGATATATCGCATATCTTCTTACCGTTCCAGTTCATCACAAGACGCGGCTCGGCTTCAACTACCGCAACGGGAGTTGCTTCAAGGTTCTCGTCGCCCGCAAGAGCAATGAACTTCTCAACGTCGTTCTTATCTACCACGACAGCCATTCTTTCCTGCGATTCGGAGATAGCGAGCTCGGTGCCGTCAAGTCCGGCATACTTCTTCGGAACGGCGTTCAGGTCAATGGTCAGTCCGTCCGCAAGCTCTCCGATAGCAACGGAAACGCCGCCTGCGCCGAAGTCGTTGCAGCGCTTTATGAGAACGGTGGCTTCACGTCTGCGGAAAAGTCGCTGGAGCTTACGCTCTATGGGAGCGTTACCCTTCTGTACCTCCGCGCCGCAGCTTTCAAGCGACTGTACGCTGTGAGACTTTGAGGAACCGGTCGCTCCGCCGCAGCCGTCACGTCCCGTTCTGCCGCCGAGCAGTATGATAACATCTCCGGGAGCGGGTCTTTCTCTGCGTACATGGTCTGCGGGAGCAGCGGCAATTACCGCACCGATCTCCATACGCTTCGCCATATAGCCTGGGTGGTATATCTCCGCAACGTGTCCCGTCGCAAGTCCTATCTGGTTACCGTAGGAGGAATATCCCGCCGCGGCAGTAGTTGTTATCTTTCTGGGCGGAAGTTTGCCCTTTATCGTCTTGTCAACAGGCAGCAGCGGGTCGGAGGCACCGGTAACGCGCATTGCCTGATAAACATAGGAACGTCCGGACAGCGGGTCACGGATCGCTCCGCCGAGACAGGTAGCCGCACCGCCGAAAGGTTCGATCTCGGTAGGGTGGTTGTGAGTCTCGTTCTTGAACATCAGCAGCCAGTCCTCGTCCTTTCCGTCAACATCTACCTTGATCTTTACGGAGCAGGCATTGATCTCCTCGCTCTCGTCAAGATGTTTCAGTATGCCGTCGGCTTTGAGCTTCTTTGCGGCAAGGGTCGCGATATCCATAAGGCAGACCGGCTTGCCTTCTCTGCCGAGAGCCTTGCGGTCGAGCTGATACTCCGCGTATGTCTCGGCTGCGTAAGGGGCCTTTATATCCGCATTGTCGATTATCGTGCCGAATGTGGTATGACGGCAGTGATCCGACCAGTATGTATCTATCATACGGATCTCGGTGATAGTGGGGTCACGCTTTTCCGTTCTGAAATAATCCTGACAGAATTTGATATCGTCGTTGTCCATTGCAAGACCGTAGCTCTTCACGAAATCCGCAAGACCGTCCTTGTCAAGGTCAAGGAATCCGTCGAGAGTTGCTACCTCGGTGGGAACGTCGTACTTTACTTTGAGAGTATCATATTCCTCATATCCGCACTCACGGGCTTCAACAGCATTGATGAGGTAGTGCTTTATACGCGCGAACTCGTCGTCGGAGATGCTGCCCTTGAGCAGATATATCTTCGCGTACTTCACCTCGGGTCTGTCGCCCTTGCAGAGCATCTGAATGCACTGCGCCGCACTGTCCGCACGCTGGTCGAACTGTCCGGGCAGGAACTCAACCGCAAACATTCTTTCGTCCGCAGCCGGTTCGGGGAGCTTGTCAAGCACATTGTCAACAGGCGGCTCGGAGAACACAACGGGGACGGAACGTGCAAGATCTTCCTCCGAAATATCCTCAACGTCATAACGGTTGATGATGCGCACTCCGGTTATCCCGTCGATGCGCAGAGACGTGCGCAGGTCGGAGAGGAGCTGATCTCCCTCTACCGCGTAACGGGGCTTTTTTTCGACATAGATACGATAAACTGCCATTTTTATGTTTCCTTCCGATATATTTTTATGGGATCATGCTTTACGATTGCCTAAAGCAAATTCATAATATATTATATCATTTTTAAGGTATTTAGTCAATAGCGGCAGACGCATGAAGACAATTTTTTGTAAAAAGCTAAAGATTTTGCCTTTTATTCCGATATTACGGTTGAAAAGTATAATTCTGCAAAGGAGGAAACCGTTATGCGAATACTGACGAACTTATCAAAAGCCGAGCTTGATCATCTCACTAATCAGCCTACGGCAAAAGCTATGATAGAGAAGGTAAAGACAGAGGGCATATATATCCCGGAGGGTGACGCGCTGGCAGCCGCGGCATTTACCGCTGTGCGTGACAGCCGGAAACGGGAGGATACGCTTGATCTTTCGGACGGGGGCAAAGCCGCACTGGAAAAAAATATGGAAGCAAAGGAAACGTATTCCCGGCAGGAACAGATAAAGAAGAAGATAGCCGAACTTGAAAAAGAACTTGCAGAGATAAACGGGCAGAACACAGACCCGCAAACCGAACAGAGCGCAAAAGCGAATGCCGTAATGCAGCAGATCGCTTTGCTGAATATGCAGCTTGTACAGCTGCAAAAGAACGACAGCGATTCGGGTACCGTATGACGGTGTAAATCAGCCGAAAAGTTTTTCCGTTTACTGCGATGATTTGTCAATAACTCCAAAACGCCTGTTTTGGTATTTACAATCGGCGCGAATTGTGGTATCATACACATTATAAGTGAAAACAGTCTGTCTCCCTCGTTTCCGTCGGGGGAGACAAACAATGTTACCGACAGACAAATCGGAACGTAGAAGAGAAAGGAAAACAAAACATGAAAACAGGCATTTTCAAAAGAATATTTGCGGGCTTTGCCGCTGCCGCTCTGGTAACGGCGTGTGCAGGCTGCGGCGGCGGAACAGCCGCACAGACAACAGCCGCTCCCTCACAGACAACAGCTGCTCCTTCACAGGCGGCAGCTGCCGACGATTCGCTTCAGAAAATACTCGACGCAAAGAAGCTCGTGCTCGGACTTGACGCCAGCTTCCCGCCCATGGGCTTCACAGACAGTGCAAACGAGATAGTAGGCTTCGACATCGACGTAGCACAGGAAGTCTGCAACAGACTCGGCATAGAACTTGTAAAGCAGCCTATCAACTGGGATACAAAGGAAGAGGATCTCAACCTCGGAAAGATCGACTGCATCTGGAACGGTATGTCTATCAATCCCGCAAGAGCTGAGGCTATGAACCTTTCCGAGCCGTACATGAAGAACGAAATGATCTTCGTCGTACCCGGAAGCAGCGACATCAAGAGCATGGACGACCTCAAGGGCAAGACCGTAGGAGTACAGACAGGTTCCTCCGCACAGGAGATACTCGAAGCGGCAGACCTCTTCTCTGAGATCACCGAAACTCCCCTTGAAGACAACATCACGCTTCTCAACCAGATGGAGCTTGGCTTCTCCGATGCAGTATTCCTTGATTCGGTAGTTGCAAACTACCTTATTACGGAGAATAACAAGGATTATGTCATTCTCCCCGGCAACCTCGAAGCAGAAGAGTACGCCATAGGTTTCAGAAAGAACGATCAGTCTCTCAGAGACAAGATACAGGAAACCCTCAGCGCAATGAAGGCCGACGGCAAACTCGGCGAGATCTCGACAAAGTGGTTCGGCAGCGACATTACGACAGTAAAATAAATCGTCCGCGTTACCGCAAACATATATTGCCGCAACACACAGATCAGGTATTTCCATAAAAAAATCAGTGTCCTTCTCTCCGTGAGAGGGACACTTTTTTTGCAAAAACACTTGCAATAATATGTCAACTTATGTTATAATATTTGATACGGCTCATACGGGTCCTTTTTCAATACCGAAGCCGGTCACAGGCATCTGCCCCGCAGCGCTTTACCACACTCTCACAATGATAAATTAACATATCACCGAAATAACAGAAAAGGCGGTTTTTATGACAAGCGAACAGATATCCACATTGTTTGGACTGATGCTGGAATATACCGTACCGACGATGAAAATATTCGGGTTCACACTGCTGTACTCGATACCGCTCGGAATGGTCGTTGCCCTGCTCAAAATGTGCAAATTCAAGCCCGTTTCGTGGCTCACCAATGTTTACATACTAATAATGCGCGGCACTCCCCTGCTCCTCCAGCTGATCGTTGCGCAGTATTCGGTACCGTACATCATAAAGAGCGATATCTGCCCGGATTTTCTGCGGAATATGCTCAGCGGTGTGGATATCCGCAACGAGAGTTATACGTTCAATATGATGCTGTTCGCGTTCGTGCTCAACTATGCCGCATACTTTGCGGAGATCTTCCGCGGAGGTATCGAAAGCATACCGAAGGGACAGTATGAGGCGGCGGGAGCACTCGGTTTCAACAAGGTCCAGACATTCTTCCGCATCATTCTGCCGCAGGTCGTACAGGGAGTTCTCCCCGCAAGCTCCAACGAGATAATCACACTTGTAAAGGACACATCGCTCGCGTCGGCTATCCCGTATATGGAGATCATGTATATCGCCAAAAAGCAGGTGCCGACTTACGCATCGCTGCTTCCGCTGTTCATGGCGGGTCTGTTCTACTTCGTGTTTGCGAGTCTGCTTACCGTTCTGCTTTCGGCAGTGGAAAGATGCTTCACACACACATGGAAGAGGAATATAAAACACATTGCAAGGAGGTTGTTCAAACGTGGCAATGCTTGAGGTCAAAAATCTTTCCAAGAGCTTCGGCAAGCTCCACGTTCTGAAAGATATCAGCTTCAATGTAGAAAAGGGCGAGGTCGTCGCGGTGATAGGTCCTTCCGGAAGCGGTAAATCCACGATGCTGCGCTGCATCAATCAGCTTGAAAAAGCGAGCGGCGGTACGATAAATGTCTGCGGTACGGATATGATAACCTACAACGAAAAGGGCAGAATGATCTATGCCAACGCAAAGACTCTGCGGGAGATACGGCTGAAAACGGGGCTCGTTTTCCAGAACTTCAACCTGTTTCCGCATATGTCTGTATTGCAGAATATCACGGAAGCGCCCAAGGTCGTGCTTAAGATGAACAGAAAAGTCGCATCGGAAAAGGCTATGGAGCTTCTGAAAAAAATGGGACTCGAAATGAAGGCTGATTTCTTCCCTTCCGAGCTTTCAGGCGGTCAGCAGCAGCGTGTCTCTATCGCGAGGGCTCTTGCTCTCGAACCGGAGATACTGTTCTTTGACGAACCTACCTCCGCGCTTGATCCGGAGCTTACCGGTGAGATACTGAAGGTAATAAAACACCTTGCAGCTGACGGAATGACGATGGTCATAGTCACACACGAAATGTCTTTTGCGCGTGATGTAGCGGATAAAGTCATCTTTATGGAGGACGGCTACATCGTTGAGGAAGGCGCTCCGAAGCAGCTTTTCGGCGAATCCGCTTCCGACCGAGTAAAGCAGTTCCTGCAAAGATTCAACAATTGAGAAATCTACGGATATCTCTCTATATATGCGAAAACAGCTTGCTATGATTAACACAGCAAGCTGTTGTTTTTATTGCCGGCTTTCTGCCGGATCATCGTTCCAAGGTTATTACAGATCCGTAAAGAACGGAGTAACCAGTATGATCACCATAAATACCGGGCAGACAAACCTTATCATTATCCGGTACACTCCGCGCGCCGAGAACTTCTTCTCGCCGTGAAGGACTTCCTCCTCGACATACTTTGTTTTTACCACATATCCGATAAGTATGCAGGTGAGTAACGCGAGTATCGGCATCATCACCGAGTTCGTGATAAAATCGAAGAAATCAAGGAACTGCATACCGAACAGCGTTACATCTGACCAGTCACTGTAGCCGAGAACGGACAGCATACCGAGCGCCAGCGTTATTATGACAACAATGATACAGCTCTTTACTCTGCTGAGTCTGAACTTGTCCATTATCGCGAAAACCACCGTCTCCATAAGAGAGATCGACGATGTCAGCGCCGCAAGTGACACAAGCACGAAGAACGCCGCACCGATAAAATTCCCCGCCGACATTGACACAAACACCTTCGGGAGCGTTATGAACATAAGCCCGGGACCCGCATCGAGCGAACCGTGATCACCTCCGGAAAATGCAAACACGGACGGGACGATGATAAGTCCGGCAAGCAGCGCAACTCCCGTATCGAATATCTCGATCTGCCTTACCGAGCTTTCGAGCGAATCCTCCTTGCGCATATACGAGCCGTAAGTCACAAGTATGCCCATTGATATCGACATCGAATAGAACAGCTGGCTCGAAGCGGCGGCAATGGTTTTGAACAGCTTTTCCGCCGTGAAGTCGTCAAAATTCGGCAGAAGATAGTAAGTAACGCCGTCAAATGCGCCGTCAAGCGTCGTCGTATATATGCTTATTCCGAGGATAAGAAGTACAAGCGCCGGCATAAGCACCTTGCTTATCTTCTCTATGCCCTTCTGAACGCCGAGCAGTATGACGACGACATTAAGCAGCATATATATCACAAAGAAGATCGTCGGTGAAGCGCTGTGGGAAATATAATCAAGGAAAAACGGCGTTTCGCTTCCCGCCTCCGTTATCACATTTTCCGCTGCCGCACCGCCGCTTCCGGTGAAGAACATTGTCGTATATTTAAGCACCCAGCCGCCTATAACGCAGTAATACGACAGGACGAGACCGGGTATTATTGCGGCTCCCCAGCCGAGAAACGCGAATTTGCTGTTCACTTCGCGGTATGCTCCGAGAACGCCCTTGCCGGTGCGTCTCCCTATCGCTATCTCGGTGAGCATAAGCGTAAAACCGAATGTTACGGCGAGTATGATATAAATGAGCAGGAACACGCCGCCGCCGTACTTGGCCGCAAGATACGGAAATCTCCAGATGTTTCCGAGTCCGACCGCCGAACCCGCGGCTGCAAGGATAAATCCGAGCCTGCTGCCGAATTTTACGGCGGCTTTCCCTTTAATATGTTCTTTCTCCATGTAAAATGTCTCCCGATTTCTGATTATTGTACAGTGACGCGTAATACGGAGAACCCTGCGAGCTGTATACACGGTATCTCATTATGCGCTTTGCTATCTTATACTTATGCTTCTCCGTGAAATTGTCTATGCCTATACCGAATGTCGCAACGTCATTCAATGCTATGCAGGTGAACTGGTCCGGAAAGCCTGTAAGAATACACATTTCTCTTATTATATAATTATTTACGCAAAAAGTCAACCTTTAAACAGCTATTTCCGCAGGATAACACCGGTGAGATCAAACAATGCTTAAATGCATCTTTCATAAATTATTGACGGCCGGTTCAATGTATGATATAATCAATGTAAAGACCAAATGAAAGGCAGGAACATCCATGGACGCCAGAAACGCTCTTTTCTCGCATCCCGACCCTTATGATCTGAAAGGCACAGGAAAGCTGTTCATCCGGGCAATGCGGGAATGCTGTATATATCATTACATCCACTGCCCCGAATACAGGGAGATACTCGATTCCATGCGCTTTGACCCGTATGAGATAAAAAAGCCGTCGGATATCGCGGCGCTGCCGTTCCTGCCGACTGTTTTCCTGAAAAGACACAGGATATATTCCATGCCGCAGTACCGTATGCCGATAAAGGCGACCTCTTCCGGCACCGGAGGTGTGTACAGCAGGATAGGCTTTGATACGAAGGGACTTTACTGCGGACTGAAAATGGTGCTGAAAGTGTTCGGTTTGCGCGGGATAGTTTCACCGCAGCCCTGCAACTATGTGATACTCGGTTACAAACCGCACAAGGGAAACCATACCGCGATAGCAAAGACCGCTTACGGCTATACTCTGCTGACTCCTGCCGTCAGCCGCACCTTTGCGCTGAAATTCAGAGACGGTGAATATAAGCCCGATCTCGAAGGCGTGGCCGCAGCCGTTGTGCGCAATTCCCGCTCCCCTTTCCCGACGCGGTTCATAGGCTTCCCCGCTTACACATGGTTCATGCTGAAGATCATGGACGAGCGCGGTATGAACGTGAAACTCCCGAAAGGCTCAAAGATAATGCTCGGCGGCGGGTGGAAGCAGTTCTACAAGGAACAGGTCGATAAGACAGAGATGTACGCGCTCGCAAAGAAGGTACTGGATATAGACGAGGAAAACATCATCGAAAGCTACGGTGCGGCGGAGCACCCTATACTGTACTGCGACTGCCGAAATCACCATTTCCATATCCCTGTTTACAGCCGCGTCATAATAAGGGATGTAAACACGCTTGAACCGCTGGGTTACGGGCGTGTCGGGCTTGTGAACCTTATAACCCCTATGGTGTACGGAACTCCGATACAAAGCATCGTCACAGACGATCTCGGAATAATGCACAGGGCGGATGAATGCGGCTGCGGTGTAAGATCCCCGTATCTTGAAATAATCGGGCGTGCCGGATTCACTGATGTAAAGACCTGCGCGGCAGGTGCTGAGGAGATACTGAAAGCTGCGGGAGGTGACGCGAAATGATACTTTTCCGAGGAAAACTGTATCCCACAGAAAAGCAGAACGAGCTGCTCGGAATACTCGAAAAGCGTATTGATCATACTCTCGCGCACGGAAGCCTTGACCGCGAAACGGTGATATCCGCGCTGGACGGGCTTGCGGCGCGGACGGCTCTCGGTGAGTTTGACCAACTGATAGCGCAGGTCGCTCCGGACGATGTCCTGCATTACAAGCAGGCGGCGATAACCGCAATGAAACGCGAGAACCTTGAACTGCGGCTATCGGTCGAGCTTCCGGACAGTATCATGAAAAACAGCGGTACCGGCTGTCTTATGCACTCGGTCCGCCCGCTCGGAACGCTTTTCCACATCGCGGCGGGAAACGCGGAAGGACTTCCGGCAATGAGTGTTCTTGAAGGACTTATCACCGGGAATGTGAATATTCTCAAGCTGCCGTCGGCTGACAGCGGACTGACTATAAGGATACTCGGCGAGCTGATACAGTCTGCGCCGGAGCTCGCAGATCATCTCTACGTTTTCGACACGCCCTCTTCGGATATAGAAGCAATGAAAAGAATGGCGGAAATGGCGGACGGTATCGTCGTGTGGGGAGGAGAAACTGCTGTGAAAGCAGTGCGCGCTCTCGCTCCTGCCGGAGTCAAGCTGATAGAATGGGGACACCGGCTCGGATTTGCTTACATTTCCGGATACACCGACGAGCAAGCGGAGCTTTCAGCTCTCGCGAAGCATATTGCCGAAACCGGGCAGCTTCTGTGCAGTTCGTGTCAGGTTATTTATCTCGACACTTATGATAAGAACGAGACCGACAGATTTGCGGAAAGATTTCTGCCGTATCTGGAGCGGGCAGCGGATATTTATCTGCATACCGATGTCGGAGCAGCGGCACAGCTTTCCGTCAGACGTTACTGCGAACGGCTTGAAAAAGCGGCGGGGCTTTCAGCGCAAAAAGGCAGACATACATATTACGGTCGGAACTGCTCGGTCACGGTATGCGGCGACAGCACACCGGAACTTTCCGGAATGTACGCGAATGTGCTTGTTAAGCGGCTTCCGGCAGAGCATATACTTCCCGTGCTTAGGCGAAAGAAAGGCGAATTGCAGACAGCGGGACTTATCTGCACTCCGGAACGCCGTGCGGAACTTACGGAGATACTGCTGCGCTCCGGTGTAAACCGTGTGATGAAAGCCGGAGATATGTCCGCGGCTTTCACGGGTGAAGCACATGACGGAGAATACCCGCTGCGAAGATATATCCGCAATACCGATATCGAATTCTAACGTATATCTGTTCAAAACTATTTGGGGGACATACAAAGAAGAACACCGGATATATGCGATGCCGGTATAGAAGGTTTTCGCTATAGTAATTTTGATGCGAGGTCAGAAGTACTATGGCGGTTGTATTGACAGCGCAGAAATATTGTGCTATAATCGTCACCGACATTAATCAGGCTTTGAATGTGAAAGGCGTGTTGCGTACGAAAACAATAATAATGGAAATAAACCGGAAGAATAAGACATACAACATAAGGAGGCTTATCGTTTGAGAAAAATCGAATTATTATCAGAAAAAAATTTCTGTATAAAATCATTGGATTTATATAACAGAAAACAGGATGTAAACATGGTATATCGCAGAACAAACGGAGAATTTACATTAGTTGAATGTAAATAATGTGTCCTCAACAACTGCCTTATGGCAGTTGTTGTACCTAAATCCGCAATGCGGATTTAGGAAAGTCTTGAAAATACACTTTCAGCGTATTTTCAAGGCGGACACATTCCTTGATGTCAAGCTCATTCCGACCTACGGTCGGACAAAAGTGCAAGAAAAATTTGA
>CACZGM010000048.1 GCA_902780695.1 uncultured Ruminococcus sp.
CGGAATATCACTGCTTTTCCGTTTCCGCCGGTTATGCCGAGATCTGCTTCGCGTGCTTCACCGGGACCGTTTACGACACAGCCCATTACCGCGATCTTGATATTCTTCTCAATACCCGCGACAGCTTTTTCAACTTTGTTGGCAAGTCCTATAAGGTCGATCTGCGTTCTTCCGCAGGTAGGGCAGGCTACAATGTTGATCCCTCCTCCGATGCCGCAGGCTTTGAGGATATCCTTTGCTGCATATATCTCTTCGACAGGATCGGCAGTGAGTGAAACTCTGATCGTATCTCCTATTCCGTCACACAGCAGAGAGCCTATACCTATCGCAGATTTTATAATGCCCATGTGTGCGGTGCCGGTCTCTGTTACTCCGAGATGCAGCGGGTAATCAGTCTGTTCGTGGAGCAGCCTGTACGAATCGATCGTTGTTTTTACGTCGGAAGACTTGATCGAAATAACTATATCGTCAAAATCGTATTTGTTCAGCAATCTTACATTTTCAAGCGCACTCTCTACAAATGCCTCCGGAACAGGACTTCCGTATTTTTCGAGTACCTTCTTCTCAAGAGAACCTGAATTTACGCCGATACGTATCGGGATTCCCCGCTTACGGCAGACATCGGCTACCGCTTTTACATTCTCTTCCGCACCTATATTGCCGGGATTTATACGTATCTTATCGACTCCGAGCTCTGCACATTTAAGCGCTATCCTATAATCGAAGTGGATATCCGCGACAACAGGGATATCTACTGCATTTTTCAGCGCAGGTATCAGTTCTGCACATTCAAGCCGCGGCACGGCAGCCCTTATTATCCGGCAGCCTGCTTTTTCAAGCTCTTTTGCCTGTTTTACACTGTTTTGAATATCCTCGGCTCTGACATTAAGCATGGATTGTATATAAATATTTCCATCACCGAGAGTAACATTTCCGACCTTAATTTTCTTTTTCATAGTGTACCTCAGATCTCATAATATATGCAGAGAGTGCCGTTTTTCACAGAGATCTCCGCTTCTTTTCCGGTAAATTCATTGCTTACACCGAGTGCAAACGTATTCCTGAGCTCAGCATCTTCAATCTCGTAAAACAGTCCCTTTATGGTAACTCCTGTACATATATCACTGTGCGAGAAAACAGACACATATCCGCTTTCTTTCAGCGGTAGTTTTATGCTGTCGTTTGTAACGGCTGTGATGATGTATTTGTCTCCGTAGATGTTTACACTATTGCATTTTGCAGAAAGCTCCGCCGCAAGCTGTATATTGGCAAGTGTATGATCGAGCCGTCCTCCGGTGCCGCCGTAGATGTGAAATTCCGTACAGCCGAGCGAAAGTCCGATCTTTACGGCTTCATACATATCGGTAGTGTCCTTTATATGCGGGAGAACTCTGAAATCTATGCATAAGGGCGCATTTTCAAGTGAATCGAGATCGCCCGTCGCGCAGTCAGGCGAAATCCCAATCTCGTCAAGTTTTTTCATACCTCCGTCCGCAGCTATTATGACCGCGCTGCCGGGCAGAACAATATTCTCCGGGAACTCGTTTCCCGCGCCGAAAATCACACATTTGTCCTTTTTCACATTATCACTTCCCGAATACAGATGCTTATAAAGAAACCGTCCCGTTTAATGCACCGCGCACGACCGTCGGATATCAGACTGCCTGCGGAAAAAGAACCGAAACCTTCAGCAAAACCTTTTCCTGTCAGCTTTCCGTAGCTTTCCTTGATACACCATATCCTGCACAGTCCGGAAATATCCGATAAATCACAGCTTTTAAGTTCTTCGTCTGTGAGAAACTTTTTAGCCGCGGACGGCGTTATTTTTCTGATATTCTGGATATCTACACCTACCGGGCTGTCTGATACTGCACAGATAACGCGTGTATCGGAATGACTCATATTGAAAAAGATTTCCGGATAGTCTTTAAGATAAGGCTTTCCATGTTCTCCGATGACAAGTTCCGGTATTTCGGTAATGCCGGAATGTTTTTTCAGCGCATATCTGAGCAGCAGAAAAGCGAAAGCGGAAGAAAGTCCCGCTTTCGCACTTTTCATCTGTCTGCAATATTCATACCTTTGTTCTCCGAGCAGCTGTCTCAGTTCATCAACAGAGTGAGTATCGTTCGAAAAATCATAAAGATAAACGTCCGGAAAGGTCATATCAGTATTCTTTCATCGCAGTATTCACATTCGAGCACATCACCGTTTTTGCGGAAGCTGTGCGGGAGGTACTTTTCGGTGTGCGTTATGCATTTCGGATTTGTGCAGCATACTTCATTCATTATTTTCCCGCTGAGCAGCGGCTTTGATTCAAGCCGGTAATCAAGCATACATAGTATCAGTGCCATTCTGACGTACATACCGTAGTTTGCCTGCCTGAAGTACATAGCCCTCGGGTCGTCATCGACTTCTACCGCTATCTCGTCAACACGCGGCAGCGGGTGCATAACGATAAGCTCAGGTTTTCCGAGCTTCATTTTCTTTGTGTCAAGGCAGTAAACGTGCTTCTGCTTCTCATACTCCTCCGGAGAGCTGAACCGTTCACGCTGGATACGAGTCATATACAAAACATCAAGCATAGGCATTACATCTTCGAGAGAGGTATATTCCTCATAGGTCTTGCCGCTTGCCGAAATATAATCTTTTATGTAAGTAGGTACTTTGAGTTCCTGTGTCGAAACAAGAATGAACTTGTTTCCTTCAAAGCACGACAGCGCTTTGAGCAGAGAATGAACCGTTCTTCCGTTTTTGAGATCACCGCAGAAGCCGACAGTCAGGTCGTTCAGTCTGCCTTTTTCCTCACGCAGGGTGAGCAGATCGGTAAGCGTCTGTGTCGGGTGAAGATGTCCGCCGTCCCCGGCATTTATAACAGGGCAGTCCGCAGTTAGAGCCGCTGCCTTTGAAGCGCCTTCGAGAGGATGACGCATTACAAGTATATCCGAATAACCGCTGACGATCTTGGTTGTGTCTTTCAGGTTTTCGCCTTTTGCGACAGAAGAAGTGGAAGGGTTGTCAAAACCGATGATACCGCCGCCAAGACGCAGCATTGCCGTCTGGAAACTCATCTGTGTACGGGTTGACGGTTCATAGAACAGAGTACCCATAATTTTGCCGCGGCACGCTCCCGCATATACCATAGGCGCACTCATGATTTCATGAGCAAGGGAGACGATCGTATTCCACTGCGAGGGAGAAAAGTCATTGAGGTCGATCAGGTGAGAAATATTGTCCATTGTGATGTACTTCCTTTTAATTTTTATTATTATATCACAAATCATTGTTTTTTTCAAGCAGAAACAGGAAAATGTTGCAAAATATATTCCTGTATGGTATAATACACAGTAAACAGCATGGAAAAAGGAGTGAGCGAATGCCCGAAGAAAAACGTTCATATATAGCTATCGACCTGAAATCGTTCTATGCCTCGGTGGAATGTGCCGCTCTGGGGCTTGATCCGCTCACAACAAACCTTGTAGTAGCCGACCTGTCAAGAACGGAGAAAACTATCTGTCTTGCAGTATCTCCGTCCCTCAAAGCCTATGGTATAAGCGGAAGAGCCCGTCTGTTCGAGGTGGTACAACGGGTAAAGCAGGTGAATGCAGAACGGCTTAAGAACGCACCGGACCACAGATTTACCGGAAAGTCAAGCAATGCTGCAGAGCTCGCTTCCGACATCTCACTCGAACTTGATTATATAGCCGCTAAACCGCAAATGGCACGGTATATGCGCATAAGCACAGAGATATTCGGGATATATATGAAATATATCGCTCCCGAGGATATACACGTTTATTCGATAGATGAGGTCTTCATTGATGCAACTTCATATCTGCGCACATATAAAATGACTCCTCGTGAGCTTGCAATGACAATGATAAAAGACGTTCTTGAACAGACCGGCATCACCGCAACAGCAGGAATAGGAACGAATTTGTATCTTGCTAAAGTCGCAATGGATATTGTTGCTAAACATATTCCGGCGGATAAAGACGGCGTTCGCATAGCGGAGATAGACGAGTCGGGATACCGCCGGCAGCTATGGGGACATACTCCCATAACCGACTTCTGGCGTGTTGGCAAGGGTATCGCGGCACGATTGGAAAATCTCGGATTGTACACAATGGGTGATATTGCCTATGCTTCGGTAAAGGACGAGGAAACACTGTACAAGACTTTTGGCATAAACGCAGAACTGCTGATAGATCATGCCTGGGGCTGGGAACCGTGCAGGATATCGGATATCAAATCTTACAAGCCGGAAAACAACAGCATAAGCTCCGGACAGGTGCTCAAATGCCCGTACACTTTTGATAAAGCAAGACTCGTGCTGCGTGAAATGATCGACAGTCTTTCGCTTGACCTGGTTGATAAACGAATGACAGCCGATCAGATATGGATAAATATTGTTTATGACACAGAGAATCTCGGAAAGAGCTATAAGGGCGAGATCACAGACGACAGATACGGACGCAGAATGCCTAAGCCTGCTCATGGTTCTGTAAATCTGCCGCATTTCACTTCTTCTTCACGGCTTATGACCGAAGCGGCAGACAGACTGTTTTGTGAAAAGGTGAACAGAAGTCTGACTGTACGCAGGATCTATGTTACCGCAAATCATGTTATTCCCGAGAGCGAGGCGGAGATACTTGAAGACTGCGACGAAGACGACAGCGCAGAACCTTTCCGTCAGCTTGATCTCTTTTCTGAACCTGCTCATGAAAAATGTGAGAAGAAAATAACCAAAGAAGATATCATGCTTGGAAAGGAGAAAAGCGTACAGAAGGCAATGTTAGGCATAAAAAAGAAGTACGGCAAGAACTCGGTAGTAAAGGCAATGGATCTTGAAGACGGGGCCACGGCAATGGAGCGAAACGGTCTTGTCGGCGGTCATAAGGCATAGGAGGTCATATGTCCGGAGGAAGATATGAAAAGAATTATGAGCAGATAATCGGATTGCCGCATCATATTTCCGAAAAGCATGAACAGATGTCCTTGCATGACAGGGCAGCGCAGTTTTCACCATTTGCCGCTCTGACGGGATATGAGGAGCTTGTCGTTGAAGAAGCACGTCTTACAGAAAGCAGGAAAGCGCTTGATGAAGATATCCGCGCCGAACTTGACCGCAGGCTGTCATTGCTTGCCGCTGACGAAACAGAGCATCCGGAGATATCTGTAATGTATTTTCTTAAAGACGCAGACAAGGACGGCGGCAGTTATCTTTCCAAAACGGGTCATGTAAAGCGGATAGACAGCGTTCGCGGGATGATCATGTTCACCGACAGAACAGAAATACAAATATCTGATATTTCATTCATTTCCGGAGATATATTCGGAAATGACAAGCATTTGTGAATATAATAACAATCACTTTACATTGACGTAATTTTGTGATATAATCATTTTATATTTAGTCAATTACAGAAGAGGGACAGATCAATGAACAGAATTATAAGAAAGGTAAAGCTGAACCCCACAGTCACGCTTATGGTTATTGACGCTCCGTTAATTGCCAAAAAGGCCGAACCGGGGCAGTTTATTATTATACGCTCACATTCAGACGCAGAAAGAATACCGCTGACTATAGCGGATTTTGACAGGGAAACGGGAAGTGTTACCATTATTTTCCAGATAGTAGGCGCTGCAACGATGCGCCTGAATACACTTAACACAGGTGACTGCGTTGAAAGCTTTACCGGACCTCTCGGAAAAGCCACTAACACCGAGGGTCTGAAAAAAGCAGCAGTAGTAGGCGGCGGCGTAGGCTGCGCGATAGCATACCCGGTTGCAAAGAAGCTGTTTGAGCAGGGAACTGAAGTCCATGCGATAGCAGGTTTCCGTTCAAGGGATCTTGTTATACTTGAAGATGAGTTCCGCGCTCATTCGACTGCTTTCTATGCCGTAAGCGATGATGGTTCATGGGGAGAGAAGGGACTGGTTACTGATGCGCTTAAAAAGCTGATCGAGAGCGGAGAAAAGTATGATGAAGTAATAACCATAGGTCCGCTGATAATGATGAAATTCGTCTGCGCCCTTACAAAGCAGTACGGCATAAAGACGATAGCGAGTATGAATCCGATAATGATCGACGGAACGGGAATGTGCGGCTGCTGCCGTCTCACAGTCGGCGGAAAGACAAGGTTCGCGTGTGTTGAAGGTCCGGAATTTGACGGACATGAAATAGACTTCGACGAAGCAATGGCAAGAAGCAGGATGTATGCCTCTGAAGAAAAAACTTTAAGAGAAGAAGCCTGCCGCCTTATGAAAATGGGTGAGGGGGTAGGTGCTTAATGGCTGCAAGAGAACCAAAAAAGCATGAAATGCCCGTTCAGCCTCCGGAGATACGAGCTCATAACTTTGATGAAGTTGCGCTCGGATATAATGAAGAGCTGGCGCTTGCCGAAGCTCAGAGATGTCTTGGATGTAAAAACAAGCCATGTATGCAGGGCTGTCCGGTTAACATAGATATTCCTGAGTTCATATCTCATATCAAGAATAACGATATCGAGGGCGCGTATAAAGTTATTTCCGAGTCTTCGTCACTTCCTGCGGTATGCGGAAGAGTATGTCCTCAGGAGCTGCAGTGTGAGCATAACTGCACTCTCGGTACCAAGATGAATCTTGAACCGGTCGGGATAGGCAGACTCGAACGTTATGCCGCAGATTATCACCGCGTACACAAGAACGGCAGTACCGAACGTCCGGCTCCGAACGGACATAAGGTTGCTGTAATAGGATCGGGACCTTCGGGACTTGCCTGTGCCGGTGATCTCGCGAAGAAAGGCTTTGCTGTTACCGTCTTTGAAGCACTTCATTCCGCAGGCGGTGTTCTTGTTTACGGAATACCAGAATTCCGTCTGCCGAAAAGCATTGTTGCCGATGAAGTCAGAACACTCGGCGAGCTCGGAGTTGAGATAATCACAAACGTTATCGTAGGAAGAACAATAACGATAGATGAGCTGTTTGAACAGGGATATGAAGCTGTATTTATCGGAACGGGAGCAGGCCTTCCGAATTTTATGAATATTCCCGGAGAGTCACTGTGCGGTGTTTATTCAGCCAACGAGTTCCTGACCCGCTCAAATCTGATGAAATCATATCTTGATAATGCGGCAACACCGATCAAAAAAGGCGGTAATGTAGTTGTGGTCGGCGGCGGAAATGTCGCAATGGACGCTGCACGCACAGCTTTGAGACTCGGTGCGGAACACGTTTATATCGTTTATCGCCGATCTTTTGACGAGCTTCCTGCAAGAAAGGAAGAAGTTGAACACGCAAAAGAAGAGGGTATAGATTTCAGGATACTCTGCAATCCCGTTGAGATCGTCGGATATCACAGCGAAAACGATCCCCGCGATCCTAAGAATGGCTTTGTAAAGGGAGTAAGATGTATAAAAATGGAACTCGGTGAACCGGACGAGCGCGGAAGACGCAGACCGGTCGAGATACTCGGAAGCGAATTTGAGATAGAAGCCGATACCGTTATAATCGCTATCGGAACATCGCCAAATCCGCTTATAAAAGATACTACCAATGGACTTGAGGTCAACAAGCGAGGCGGCATAGTCATTACCGAGGAAGGTCTTACATCGCGCGAAAATGTGTATGCCGGCGGTGATGCTGTCACAGGTGCAGCAACCGTTATTTCCGCAATGGGAGCCGGAAAAACCGCAGCCAAGGCTATATACAAGGCTTTGTGCGGAGAATAATTTGATATGAACAGCGGGTGAAATGCCCGCTGTTATTGTTTGAGAGAATATCCGTGTCAACAGAAATTTTATTCTGTTGACACGGATCGGTATATGTGATAAAATATATGCGTGCAGCGAACTGTTGTTTATAAAGCTGTATCTGATTAATACGAAAGGAAATAAGAACATTATGCTGCAAATTTACTGCGGAGACGGCAAAGGAAAGACAACTGCGTCTGTCGGTCTTGCGGTCAGAATGTCTGGAGCCGGAATGAACGTGGCTTTTGTACAGTTTATGAAAGGAAACGATACATCGGAGCTTGCTTCTCTTGCACTCATCGGGAATATAGATGTTATGCGCTGCGACAGAAATTACGGCTTTTTCAATACTCTGTCCGACAGTGATAAGTCAGAGATCACCGCCTGCCACAACAGCTTGCTTGACAGAGCATTCGATAAGAAGTACGATGCGGTAATACTTGACGAATTCAACTTTGCTTACGGACATGGGCTTATGGATTGTGAGAAGGCAAAAAAACTTATACTCGGCTGTAAGAATGATATCGAGATAGTGATAACAGGGCGTTCTCCCGCCAATGAATTTACCGAAGCGGCGGATTATATAAGCGAGATCGCCTGTGTGCGGCACCCATACAAAAAAGGAATAACAGCACGAAAAGGTATAGAATACTGATATCTGCAATAATTGTTTGCAGAACTTGCAGAAAACTATTGACGGACGAATTGATTTGTGATATAATAGCAGGGTCATAATTATTTATAAACAAAAGAAAGCAGGGACTTACTATGAATATTGTGTGCTTGGATATGGAAGGCGTACTGGTGCCGGAAATATGGATCGCGTTCTCTGAAGCATCAGGGATCCCGGAACTGCGCAGAACGACCCGTGACGAACCGGATTACGACAAGCTGATGAAATTCAGACTTGGCATACTTAAAGAGCATAAGCTCGGACTTAATGAGATACAGGCAACTATCGCGAAGATCGATCCGCTGCCCGGAGCAAAGGAGTTTCTCGACGAGCTGCGCTCGACTACGCAGGTACTTATTTTAAGCGATACATTTGAGCAGTTTGCAATGCCGCTTATGAAGAAGCTCGGATATCCTACCATATTCTGTAATACTCTCGAAGTTGCACCTGACGGAGAGATCACAGGATATAAGATGCGCTGCGAGAAATCTAAGCTGTCAACGGTAAAGGCTCTCCAATCCATAGGCTATGAAACTATAGCGAGCGGTGACAGTTTCAACGACCTTGCTATGATACAGGCAAGCAAGGCGGGATTCCTGTTCAAGAGTACAGAAAAGATCAAGGCAGATCATCCGGAGCTTCCCGCTTTTGAGGAATTCCCCGATCTTCTCAACGCAATAAAGAACGCTTTATAATACAATAGGCGAGCTGTACGGCAGCCCGCCTTTGTTTATTTGTGATCTATACCGTATCGTGCATAGAATGATTTGATTTCTCGTTCCGTTTGCACAAGTTCGGAGTAATGCAGCTTCCTGTCGTGTTTGTCATAGAAACCTATCGTCTTTTCGCCTGTGCAGGTGCTTGATTCGATCTTTATATCTTCTGCCGTGTATCCCTTCGGTATCGGTATTGTCTTAGTGCTTTTCATTTTCCGTTACCTCCCAGTAATACTTTCTTTTGCAAACAGGAAAATCGTACATAACACCGTGCTCGGGGTCATAGAAAGTACCGTCTGAGTACAGGGACCAGTGCCAGCATCGCGGAGTTTCGAGACTGAGCATGGCGAGAGGCGGCAGATCGCTTTTTGTCTGTGCTTCTTTTCTGCCTGCCGCGATCGAATAGCCGTTATCCGTGAGGAACGAACGCATTTCCGCAAGTTTTGTCTCGCGGTGATTATCAAGTATCTCGGCAACCTTCCGAACGTCAGTTCCGGTTATCATAGCAAGTACAGCCTGTCCGCACTGCAAGCTGTCCGGTTCGTGAACATAAGTAATATCTCTCATTGATCATTCTCCCGTCATTCGTCTTATCAGCAGCCGTCCGTTCTCTTTGAGCCATCTGTCGCAGCGGTCATACTCCGGAAAAACCTTGTACACCGCGTCATAAAAGGCTTTTGAGTGATCCGGGTGCAGCCTGTGGCAAAGCTCGTGAACGACAACACTGTCAAGCACTTCCGGCGGTGTCATTACAAGCAGGCAGTTGAAATTCAGATTTCCTGCGGCAGTACAGCTTCCCCAGCGCGTTTTCTGATTTCGTATGGTGATCCGGCTGTAAGTTATTCCCATAAGTTTCGCAAAATACTCAACTCTGCGCGGTATTATATCCATAGCCGTATCTGCCATTTTTTGTATTTCTTCCGGTGTGAACGGACGTGTCTCCGACAGCTTTTCGTTTTCCGCGATTCGCTTGAGGACGTGCTTCTCTATAAGGCGGCTTTTTTCTGTAAGAAACCGCGTTATATCTGATAACGGCATTTTCATCGGCGCACGGACAATAACTCTGCCGTCGGGCTCGATGTCTGCGGACAGGGTCTTCCTTCTGCTCCGCACTATCTCTATTTCTGAGGATATTCCTTCAATTTTCATCTGATATTTCCTTAAACGGGTGACATTATGAATAACGATTATTATACAAAAAGGATACGAAAGCACATCATTTTCTACGGCAGGGTACAGGGCGTAGGATTCCGTTACCGCGCTGAATACGCGGCAGAAAACTATGGAGTGACGGGCTGGGTGCGTAATCTGTATGACGGCTCTGTTGAAATGGAGGCCGAAGGAACCGAACGCGGTATTGACGATATGATAATTGCGATAGAAAAAGGCACTAATATCGAAATACAGGATATGAGCGTAAAAACGATACCCGTCGAGGGCAGTTCATATTTCGAAGTGCGCTGAAACTCACTTCTTTTTGCGGTTTGTTTTTTGGTTTCCCTTTTTCATTATTTTTTCCGAATTGACGATTAGGATATCTCCCTCGTTGATCGTCAGTCTGTCGTTCGGTACTATGGTAAGCTCTCCGCGTATTATCATGTATATCCTTATGCCGAATTTCAGCATTATCTCATCGGCAGTAAGTCCGCATAAACCGCTTTCGCGTTCGCAGAGGATCTCACCAACTTCATGTATATCGTGAAATTTCTTATCGGAGTTTTCGCTTTTAGAAAACTTTTCAACGAAACCGGCGCTTATGATACCGGTAGGCACCGCCACTGCGCACACACCGAGGAATGCGATGAATATAGCGATTATCCGTCCGATAACGGTCACGGGGTAAATATCGCCGTAACCTACGGTAAGCAGTGTCGATACGCTCCACCATATACCGGAAAAGGCATTTTCAAAGGCTTCCGGCTGTGCATCATGCTCGGCGCCGTACATTGCCAGTGAAGAAGCGAGAACAAGAATAATAATCAGAAACAGCGACGAAAGAAGCTGTTTTCTTTTTTCTATCAGGACTTCCTTTATCAGATTGAACGAATCGTACTGGGAGTTGATGCGGAAAAGGTGAAAAATACGAACGACCCGCAGCATTCTGAAGATTACCATACCGTCAAGGAAGAAGAACGGAAGAATAGTGAGCAGATCAATAATGCCGTCGAATGACACAAGAAATTTTAATACGGAGCGCAGCCGGCTCTTTCGCGGATAAAGTATGTCGGCAGTCCATATACGCAAAATATATTCTATGCAGAATATTATAATGGTAACATACTCTGTAACCTTGAACAGTCCGTGGAGTTTTGCAAGCTCATCAAATGTACCGAGCAGCATAGCGAGGATATTAAAGATTATTACCGCTGAAATAAAATAATCGAAAGCACGGCTGGGTACATCTTCTTTGTTGCCTATCTGTATTATATCAAAAACTCGTTTTTTAGTCATATCGGCCTCCGTAAAAACTATCGGCTATATGCCATATTATAACACAAAAAACAGTACAAGTCAATTTCTTGTAGAAATAATTGAAAAATTTTAAAAATTACTTGATATTTTTGTGTAAATATGATATACTGATTATAATAATGTGTTATGAGCTATTTGGACCACCAATTATGGTTCTGCGGAGGGTGTCTATGGAAAGATGTATAGCCGCATTCAGCGGACGCAGTGAGCGTACAGGCGAGACATATTCTTTTGACGATGTATATGAACGGCTGTCCGGAAACGGAACGCCGCTGCTTGTTATATTTTCCTCGGATTATGACAATTTTTCAATATATTCCGGAATGATGCATGAAAAGTTTCCTGATTCTGTCGTGATCGGTATGTCCTCGGACTGTAATTACTCCTCCGAGGGTTTCTCCGAAAAGGGACTTTCGGCGCTTGCAGTGTACAGTGGGATAGAGTGTGCCTGCGGAGTGCTTCATGAAGCAGGAAAAAGACCGATAAAATATGTAAATTCTGTAAAAGATGCTATAAAAAAACTCGGGATAACCGAGAAAGAATCAGACAGAATATGCAGTCTTGAATTCACAGCTTCCGTGGAATATAATGAAGAGCTTGTGCTCGATACGTTCAGAGATGCTCGCGGAAGTCTGAAAATACCCCTTTTTGGCAGTTCTGCCGCCGTGAGAAGAGGTACGGACAGATCTTATGTATCGCTGAACGGTGATGTTTATGATGATGAATGTGTGTTCGTGATCATTCGCAACCTGAACGGAAGGATTGAGATAATAAGCGAGAATACATATCGTTCAACCGGAAAATATTTTATGGCTACCGACGTTGACTGTGACAGTAAGACTGTTTATGCTTTCGATGAACGTCCGGCAGCCGCACATCTTGCATCTCTTATCGGCGTCGAGACTCCGGTCGTTGCGCGTGATATATCACGTTTTCCTATAGGAAGGATTTATGATGATATCATCTATACGGCAACCGGAAGAAGCGTAGGCAAAGATGCGTCGATAGTATTCGGCTCCGCTGTGTATAATTATTCTAAGGCTGTACTCCTTGAACCGGATGACCCCAACAGGACAGCCGGCCGCTTTGTGGATAAAATCTCCGACATTGGGTTTGAACCTTCATTTTCATTCGCCGTGAACTGCGCGTTTGATTTCGATATTTTTGCCGATACCGGTATAACGGGAACCTTTACAAAGCAGATTGCGGAAAAAGCCGGTATATATACGGGGGTTTCCGGACGAAATGAACAGCTTGGCTGTGCCAATATAAGCAAGACTATGCTGCTTGCGGCTTTTGAATAAAGCATAAAATGACAGGTCATTCTGGGGGATAAATATGATCAGATACAATAACGGCATAATAACCGTAAATGACAACTGCATAGGCTGCGGAAGGTGTATGCTCGTATGTCCGTCTTCGGAGTGCAACGTTTCGGTCTATAGAGGAGGAAAACGTAAGCTCGCAGTAAACGGGACAAACTGTATAGACTGCGGCGCGTGTATCAATGTTTGTTCGCATGACGCGAGAGACTATGCCGACGATACCGAACGTTTTCTTGCCGACCTCGCGTCGGGCGAGAATATATCCGTTATGCTGTCTACGGGATTTTATCTTACATTCGGCAAACGATCACGCAATATACTCGGTTATCTGCGCTCTCTCGGGGTAAACAAGATATATGACAGCGGCTACGGCGCCGATATATTTGTATGGCTCAACGCGAGATATATCAAGAATTATGAGGGTGAAAGGCAGCAAAGACCGTTCATAATGAACTCATGCCCGGCGGTAACGCATTATATCTCAAGATATGTCCCGCAGGCAGTGAACTACATTATCCCTGTACGCACACCTCCGCTCTGTACCGCCGTGTATGCCCGGAAATATCTGGGTGACAAGTCCAAGATCGCATATATCAGCTCTTGTATATCACGAAAGGACGAGTTTGAGAACTATTCCGGCGGAGTAAAGATAGATTACAGCATTACGTTTGCTCACCTTATGAAATATCTGGAAGATATGGATCTCAGCTTCTTCGACAGTGAAGCGGATCTTGTGTCCGACGGTTTCGGAAGCGTTATTTCGGCAAGTGTGGGACTGCGTGATTTTGTTGCGTCCCTTTTCTCCGATGAAGAGATCATATCAAGCTACAACGGACTCAGTTACAGTACGTGCAAGCTGATGGAGACTACCGGCAATATCAACGTAAGACACCCTACCATATCCATAATAACCGCCTGCAAAAACGGGTGTGTGTCAAGCGGCGGCTCCGGTATAACTCTTGAAAACAACTATGAAATATATCTGTCGGAGCTTCAGCGTCTTCGTGAGCTGACCATGAAGAAAAAGCACGAATACTCTTCATACTGGGAGATATACCGTTCGCTTTCCGAAAAGTTCGCGGAGCTCGATCCGGCTGATTTTATATACGAACCGCAGGACAGATTTGTTCAGCAGCATTCCGTTCCGGGTCCCGTTATAAATCAGATCTTCGGAACGATGAATATGAAAACCGAGGCTTCAAGGCATATCGACTGCCGTGCATGCGGATACAACACCTGCTATGAAATGGCGGAGGCAGTAGCGAAAGGATATGCCCGCATAAGCGATTGTTCGCGTTATGTTTCCGAGGAGTACAAGCGCCGCGTATACTATGACGATATGACGGGTATGCTGTCTTCAACGGGATTTCATTCCGAGGGCAGTTTGCTCATGCAGACACACCCTGAAAAGAAATATATCATCTGCGTACTTAACATAAACGGCATAAAGACTATAAATGACCTTTATAATTTCGGCATAGGCAGTCAGGTAATAAATTATATTGCACATACTCTTGAAGGATTGTTCCGCGGAAACTGTACCTGTGCGAGACTCGGCGGCAACAACTTTGTTCTGCTGTTTGAAAAAACTGACACTAATCTTGAAAAGCTTTTTGCTATACAATCATTTGATTGCAGCCGATTCGGCGTAAATATGCCTGTGACAGCAAGATTCGGACTGTGTGAGGCTGCCGGAGCCGGTGATCTTCGCCGTATAGTGAATTATGCGTCTCTTGCAATGGAAAAGAATACTACCAAAGCAAGAAATTCATTCAAATGGTACGACGATAAGCTGCGAGAGATCATAATGATCGAATCCTCGATAACATCGCAGATGAATGCCGCAATGGATAACGGTGAATTTGTGATGTATCTGCAGCCGCAGTATAATCATTCAAACAGAAGGCTTGTCGGCGCGGAAACTCTCTGCCGCTGGGTAAAGAAGGACGGCAGCATCATTTCTCCGGGAATATTCATTCCGATCTTTGAAAAGAACGGTTTTATCAAGAAGCTTGATGCATATATGTGGGAATCGGCATTCAGACAGGTAAAAAAATGGGAAGATTCCGCTGTCAAGCCTGTTCCGATATCGGTCAATATTTCCCGTATGAGTCTTGTGGACGACGAAATAGTCAATGTGATAGCGGGATTAAAGGAAAAATACGCAATAGATACCTCAATGCTGCATTTTGAGATCACCGAGAGCGCTTATATGGAAGATCAGCAGTCGCTTATCGAAAGAATAACCAAGATACGCGACATGGGCTTTAAGATAGCAATGGACGATTTCGGCAGCGGGTATTCATCTCTGAATACGCTCAAGGATATTCCTATCGACATATTGAAGCTCGATATGGGATTCATCCGCGGCGGAACTAATTCAGATAAAGGAAACAATATAATCGGTTCCGTTATCCGTATGGCTCATTCGCTGGGACTCTTTACTGTTGCAGAAGGCGTGGAAAAAGTTGAACAGGCAGATATGCTGCAAAGTCTCGGCTGTGACATTATACAAGGATTTCTGTATGCGCGTCCGATGCCTCTCGCAGATTATGATGAACTGCTCATAAAGAGCGAGAGTGAAGTCGTAAATATAGAAAGCTCCAAGAGCTATGTGGATATCAGCAAATTCTACGACAGAAACTCTGCTGAAACAAAGATGTTCGACAATTACATAGGTCCTGCGTCGGTATTTGAGTATGATGACGGCAAGCTGAGTGTTGTCCGTATGAACGATGCGTTTGTGGAAATGCTCGGATATGCGGGTGTTACGACTGTGGAATTTTTAAGCAGTTTTGTAACCAGAGTGTCGGACAAAGACCGCGATGTTATCAGAGGAGCGATACACAGAGCTATAAACGGTGAAGACGGTGCGGTATGTATATTCGGATATAATCGTAATGACGGCAAAAAGATACTTGTGCGTTCAAAAATCTGGTACATGGATATTGAGGCTGAACGTGCCGTGCTTTATGTTGTCTCTGACGACGTGACCGATGTTCTCGGGTATAAAGACAAATAGTCAGAATCATAATCAATCAGAGAAAACTCCTGCTGAAAACGGCGGGAGTTTCTTTATGCAAAATTATTTAAATTATTATGGAATATTATCCTTGCTGACAGCATAAATATAATAAGGAGCCCATACGACATGACATCGTAAATCAAATGCGTGACGTTTTGATGCGTGTAAGGCTTCATGACCTCCGAAAGTATCGGCTCATTCCCGTGAAACATTGCGGGCAGGAACCGGTACGTCCAAAAATGTCCGAAGTATTCGGTATAATATAAAAGTCTGCATTTCAAAAAGAGATGCAGACTTTTTCGGTTATTTGCGGTATAAGCTCTGCCGCGGTCAGTACAGTCTCACTGCTTTCTCGCAAGAAAATAATCGTCATCGGCAGTATAATACGGGCAGGAATTTCTTCCCTCAGACATAAGCCGGCAGTATTCGTCTTCATCCATATTAACAGCGCATACATACCCGCCGTACTCATCGTCATATACGTTGTTCGCACAGCTGTCACAAGATATTTCAGACATATTCGGTCACCGCCTCCGCACATTTTAATCCGTCCACCGCAGCAGACACAATGCCGCCTGCATAACCCGCACCCTCTCCGCAAGGGTAAAGTCCCTTTACCGATAACGAGCACATATCATCGCCCCTTAATATGCGCACAGGTGAGGAACTCCGTGACTCCGGCGCAGTGATAACTGCCTCCGGTTCAGCGAAAAATCCGGCTTTTTCAGCAAGCAGCGGAAGACCGGCACGAAGTGTATCTGTGATAAATCCGGGCATGATATCATCTAAAATCGCAAATTTAACTGAAGGTTTATAGCTCGGTATGACTTTACCGACAGATACCGAAAGCCGCCTATCCAGAAAATCGCCGGCAAGTGTTACAGGCGCGGAATTGTCGGAGCCTCCGGCACTAAAAGCGGCGCGCTCTGTAATTCGCTGGAGCCTTATGCCTTCCAGCGGATCATTTCCGCTGATATCTTCCGGGCGTACATTCACCAGCAGCGCTGAATTCGCATTTTCTGCGTTTCTCGCGTAAAGGCTCATACCGTTGGTAACGATAGTTCCTTTTTCCGAAGCTGCCGACATTACATAACCTCCCGGACACATACAGAATGTGTAAACGCTTCTGCCGTCCGGAAGATGAACAGCGTATTTGTATTCTGCCGGCGGCAGGGCAGGGTGCCCCGCAAATTTTCCGTAAAGGAATTTATCCACATCTGCCTGCAGATGTTCAATACGCACGCCCATAGCGAATATCTTGCGTTCCATTGCTATATTCATGTCACGTAGATACTCAAAAGTGTCTCTTGCACTGTGTCCGACCGCAAGAATGATACTATCCGCTGTAAGCTCGGTCTGATTTCCGTCTTTTTCATACACCGCACCGAGTACTTTGCTGTTTCCGGTTATTACTCCCGTCAGCTTTGCGTCGAATATCACCTCTCCTCCGAGAGATATAATTTCGGTGCGCAGATTTTTTACGACATTACGAAGAATATCGGTACCGATATGCGGTTTAGCTTGCCACAGTATCTCTTCCGGTGCGCCGAAACGTACAAGTTCACGAAAAACGCGGCTTATACGCACGTCTTTGATACCAGTGGTCAGTTTACCGTCGGAGAATGTTCCTGCGCCGCCCTCACCGAACTGCACATTCGTGTGCTCAGATAAAATTCCGTTTTTCCTGTAATTTTCGACAGCCGCCGTTCTTGTATCAACATCACTGCCGCGTTCGATTACGATCGGTGAAAGTCCAGCTTGTGCAAGATAAAGAGCCGCGAACATTCCCGCGGGTCCGAATCCGACAACTACAGGTCTGTGAGCTACCGGTGACTTGTGCGGAACAATGTGATTGGCTTCCTTGTATATGCTTATCTTGTTTGCCGGAAATTTTCGCAGCAGTGACGATTCATTACGCACTTCTGCTGCAACGGAGGCCGTGAAATGTACGTTGTTCTTTTTTCGCGCATCTACCGATCGACGCACAAGCCGCAGTACGGAAATATCTGAGCGTTTGATACCGACAGCTTTTGCGGCTTTTTCCGCGAGCATCTCATCAGTATATTCAAGCGGAAGATCTATATCGTTTATTCTTATCATTGTTATTTCCTCGCTGCTCTGATCGCCGCGTTTCTGCCTGCTATTGCACCCGATGAAAACGCGAAGTCAAGGTTATAACCGCCGCAGTCGCCGAAAATATCGAGTATCTCGCCGCAGACATACATTCCGTCTATGTGTCTGATACCGAATGCTTCATTTATTTCGTCTGCTGCAATACCTCCGCCTGTGACCTGTGAACGGTCAAATCCCGCGGTACCTGTAACAGGGAAAGTCAGTGATTTTATTACCGCCGATATGGCGGTAATATCGTTGTTTTTAATTTTTCCGGTCGTCTCCGGCAGCTTGTGAAGAGCTTTTTTGAGTACATATATCCCGAGTGCACGGGTGAATATCCCGCTTAAAAAGTCATCTGGAGCTGTGCCGCTTCTGATATCTCTTGCTGTTTTCAGGAGCGCTTCAACATCGCTCGTGCTCATATCCGGCAGAAGGTCGATCCGCAGTTGACAATCTGAGCCTTTATGCTGCTCATAGAGATATGAAATATCGAACACACATATTCCGGACAGAAGCCCGTCTGTGAACTGTACCTCGCCGCGCGAGACGGAAACACACTTCCTGTCAGCGCAGAACATCACATTTGCATCGGCACGCTGTCCTTTGAGCGGTTTCACAAATGCAGGGTCTGTTTTAAGCGGAACAAGAGCAGGGTAGGGCGCTGTGATCTTTATTCCGAGTCCTGCACATATATCGAGCATACTTCCGTTGCTGCCGAGAGCCGACTGTGACTTCCCGCCTCCTGCGATTATTGCATTTTTCGCATAGAACTCTCCGTTTGCCGATTTTAGAACAAAACAGTTCCTGACCTCTATCCCGGTAATTTCTGTATCGCAGATCTCTTCAATACCGAGCTTTGCACATTCGAGTCGAAGTGCGTCGAGAACGGAAGCTGCCGAACGGCAGCGCGGATATATACGTCCGTAACCGTCGTCCTCGCAGAGAACTCCGAGACTCGCGAAAAAGTCCGGTACAGAGAACTCCGATGTCATTTTCAACAGACAGCTGCCTGTTCCATGGTAATGACTGACGTTTATATCGGTGTTTGAAAGATTGCAGCGTCCGTTTCCTGTGGCGAGTATCTTTTTACCCGTTTTTGAAAGCCGTTCGACAACAGCGACAGACGCTTTTATACAGGTTCGTTTGGCAGATATGGCGGCAGCAAGTCCGGAAGCACCGCCGCCTAATATCAGAATATCGTAACTGTTTTTTTTCATTCGTGCGGTTTCGCCTCCGTTTTAAAGATACTGCCCCGCCTGTTTGGCAGGGCAGCAAACATATTTATAAGAATCGAATCAATTGCGATTGGCAATAATTCCTAATTTGAACTCAAACGTCCCAGCTGTTAAGATACTTCTCCTGTTCGGGTGTGAGCTTATCTATCTCAAATCCCCAGAACTTTATCTTGCGTTCTGCAACTGCTCTGTCAACTTCCTTAGGAACATTGATAATTTTACCGGACAGATTGTCCTTATTCTTAACAAGATAAAGCGCAGACTGCGCCTGTATAGCGAAACTCATATCCATTATCTCGGCGGGGTGACCGTCTCCGGCAGCAAGATTAACAAGTCTGCCTTCCGCAATAACGTTTATCGTGTTGCCGTTAGACAGCTTGTAAGCCATTATGTTGTTTCTTGCAAGATGCGACTCAACAGCGATCCTGCGCAGGCACGCAACATCAACTTCAACATCAAAGTGACCCGCGTTGCAGCATATCGCGCCGTCGTGCATCTTCATGAAATCCTTCTCGGTGATAACTCCGCTGCATCCGGTAACAGTAACAAAGAAATCACCGATCTCCGCAGCTTTGTTCATCGGCATGATCGAGAAACCGTCCATTACGGCTTCCATAGCCTTGATAGGATCGACCTCGGTAACGATCACTTTTGCGCCGAGACCCTTTGCGCGCATAGCAACACCCTTGCCGCACCAGCCATAACCTGCAACAACAACATTCTTGCCTGCAACTATAAGGTTAGTGGTTCGGTTTATTCCGTCCCATACCGACTGTCCTGTGCCGTAGCGGTTGTCGAACAGGTGTTTGCAGTCCGCATCGTTTACCAGCATCATCGGGAATTTCAGCTCGCCGGCTTTGTCCATTGATTTAAGGCGGATTATGCCAGTAGTCGTTTCCTCACAGCCGCCGATAACATTCGGGATAAGGTCTGTGCGCTTGCTGTGGATATAATGGACAAGATCGCCGCCGTCATCTATAATGATGTTCGGACCCGCATCTATGACCTTTGATATATGATGTTCATATTCTTCTGCTGTACAGTCGTGCCATGCGAATACATTCAGACCGTCATGGACGAGAGCTGCCGCAACATCGTCCTGTGTAGAAAGCGGGTTGCTTCCGGTTATGTACATCTCGGCACCGCCTGCCGCAAGGGTCTTGCACAGATAAGCTGTCTTGGCTTCAAGATGCACTGAGAGAGCTATCTTAAGACCGGCGAAGGGCTTTGTCTGCTCGAACTCTGCCTTGTAACTGCGCAGAAGCGGCATATTGCGCTCTACCCATTCAATCTTCCTTTTTCCGCTTTCCCAGAGGGATTCGTCACGAATTTCACTTGCCATTTTTATAACGTCCTTTCGGTTAATTTGCTGCAAATATTATATCATATTTTGTTAATTGCGTCAAGCTTTTATGATAATGTCAGGCTTGTTTTATTCCGGAGGTTCAGATATTTCCGCAAATCACGTTTTTAGTCCGACGTAAACGTACTATATATAAGTAATGCGTCCTCAACAACTGCCTTATGGCCGTTGTTGTTCCTAAATCCGCAATGCGGATTTAGGAAAGCCTTGAAAATACACTTTCAGCGTATTTTCAAGGCGGACACATTCCTTGATGTCAAGCTCAT
>CACZGM010000049.1 GCA_902780695.1 uncultured Ruminococcus sp.
TGTAATTTTATATGCGGTCACATCATTTGTCAATGATTGCGTGCGGTCACTTACTCATTTTCCGGCTGCTGAGCGGCAAAATAGTCCGTGATCGTTCCGATCATGCCGCTGTTGATCAGCTTTTCCGCCTGAAGGATCGCGTTCATGAAAGCCTTGGAATTGGAAGAACCGTGCGCCTTGATCACGCCTCCGTTTACGCCGAGGAGCACCGCTCCGCCGACTTCGGAATAATCCATCTTATGCTTGAGCGCTCTGAACGCGGGCTTTGCCAGAAGCGCGCCGATTTTCGAACGGAGCGAGGAATACAGCTCGTTCTTCAGCATTTTAAAGAGCGCCATCGCCGTTCCTTCGATTCCCTTCAGAAGAACGTTCCCGTCAAATCCGTCCGCTACGATAACATCATAATCGCCCGAAAGAACGTCCCTTGCCTCGCAGTTTCCGCAGAACCGGACGGATTCGGAAGCCTCCAGAAGCAGATAGGCCTGCTTCGTCAGCTCATTCCCCTTCGCTTTTTCCGCGCCGTTATTCAGCAGGGCTACCCTCGGATCGGCGATATCCAGATTCGCCTTCGCGTATTCGGCTCCCATGATTCCGAACTGGTTCAGATATTCGGGTTTGCAGTCGGTATTGGCACCGCTGTCCAGAAGCACGGCATATTTTCCCTGTACGGTCGGCAGGGCAGTAACGAGTGCAGGACGCTTCACGCCTTTGATCCGTCCGAGGAGGAACCCGTTGATGTTTACGGTCCGCCGGAATGGTTTGACTACGACCCGGACAACGATGATGTGACCGAACCCGATGATGATTTTGACCCGTCTGAAGAAGAGCCCGTTGATGTTTACGGACCGCCGGAGTGGTTTGAATAATACGCAATACGAGGAAAAGTAATATGACAAACAAGCTGAAGAAAATTAAACACATGGCCGCAGTTGCGGAATACAAAAAGAAGCTGTTCGTACAGCCTGTTCTTCGTCATCTTTTCCTTGAGCTCACCATGAACTGCAACGAACATTGCAAGCACTGCGGAAGCAGCTGCGGCGACGAAAATATACCCGATATACTTACAACGGAGGAATATTTCCGTATTCTCGATCAGGTAAAGCACGATTTCGGCACAAAGGGCTTTATGCTTTGTATAACCGGCGGCGAACCGCTCCTTCGCAGAGATTTCTTTGATATTATGAACTATGCGAATGAGCTTGGCTTTTCATGGGGAATGACCACAAACGGTACCCTCATAGACAAGGAGACAGCACATAAGCTGCGCCTTGCTGGAATGAAGACTGTCTCTATAAGTATCGACGGCCTTGAAGCGACACACAACGATTTCAGACGTACCAAAGACGGTTACAGACGTGCAATGACGGGATTACAGAATCTCATAGACGAGGGCGGATTCAAGAATATTCAGGTAACGACTGTTGTTACACATGAGAGTATTAAGGAGCTCGACAGCCTTTTCGATATTTTCGATAAGATCGACATCGATTCGTGGCGTGTTGTAAATCTCGAACCGATAGGACGCGCAAAGCAATACCCCGAATTACTGCTCACACCCGATGATTACCGGTATCTTTTTGCGTTCATTAAAGAAAAACGCAGACAGGAGCTTCCCGTTTGCTACGGATGCAGCCATTTTCTCGGTACAGACCTTGAAGCGGAGCTGCGCGACTGGTATTTTATCTGCAATGCAGGCATATATACCGCGAGCATAATGGCTAACGGTGATATCGGGGCGTGTCTTGACATAGAGCGCAGACCCGAGCTTATTCAGGGAAATATCCGAAAAAATACATTCAAGGAAGTATGGCTGAACGAATTCAAGCCTTTCCGCGATCCCAATTACAGGAAATGCGAAAAATGCGACAATTGCGACGACAGGATCTTCTGTGCCTGCGATTCTTTTCATACATGGAATTTCGATGAGAACAGACCGGAGATATGCATGAAAGATGTGCTGAATTTCTGATTTGATATAATTATTTCAATTTTTTCAAAAAAAGTCTTGACTTATTTATTAATTTGTGGTAAAATATATAAGCAGTCGGGTCGCAGCTCGATAAATTAATGTGGAGTGGTGTCCGAGTGGTTTATGGAGCCGGTCTTGAAAACCGGTGATCCCGCAAGGGACCGTGGGTTCGAATCCCACCCTCTCCGCCAGCCTTTGGCAAAACAGAATATCGCGTAAATCGGCACTTGCAGAAATACCCAAGTGGTGAAGGGGCTCCCCTGCTAAGGGAGTAGGTCGGGAAACCGGCGCGAGGGTTCAAATCCCTCTTTCTGCGCCATGCGCGGAGTCCGCGCTGACAATCCCGTTCCGGGTTTTCCGGGGCGGGATATTTTTCTGCCTCGCTGTCCGGAGTCCGGATATAATTTTTGTAACAATCAAAAGCGCGGAGTCTGCGCTGACATTCCCGTCCCGGGTTTTCCGGGGCGTTTTTTTGCATCGCTATAAAGGGCGGTTTTCTGCAATCATAACAAAACATCGCTGACAATTTTCAGCGATGTTTTGTCGTATCATTCACTCTTCGTTTTTCGATCCTGTCTATCGTTAATTGTGCGCACAATCCCGTAAATGCTCCCGCAATACAACCGCTTATGATCAACACAGGAAGGTACAGTGCAGGTGCAAACGACCCCATATACACTACCGCAGCCACAGTTTGTCCGATATTATGCAGAACCGCTCCTATGATACTGCACACCCAGATCGGCAGCTTACGGAATATCCTCGAAACGGGTATCATTCCCGCAAGGCATAATAACGCTCCCGACGCACTGAATAATATTGTCGTAAAGGTCGATGCAAAGACCGCGCCGAGAAACACCCGCACTCCCACTGCCATTGCTGTTTCCCACGGTTTGTAACGATATACGCAGTAAACGGTGATTATATTCGCGAGTCCGAGCTTTACTCCCGGAACAGGCGAAAGATCTGGTATGCGAAGCTCGATAACAAATATGATAAGCGCAGCCGCCGTGAGCATGGCAAGTTCTGTGAGCCGTTTCACCGGCATTTTTTTATTTTCATTCATATATCGTCTCCACAGGAAGCCCTGATTTATTGACGAAGCTTCCTGTAATGCCTTCTGTAACGCATACAGTACCGTCTTCTGTAACAAGCACTATATCAAACCCGCCGTACTTACGCCAGTACGACACTGCCCTTTCCTTTCCCATTACAAACAGCGCAGTCGAAAGAGCATCACATTCCAGACCGTTGCTGCCGACAACCGTTACGCTCACAAGACCGCTATCCGCCGGCTTACCGGTCTCAGGGTCAAGTATATGTATATAAACCTTGCCGTCATCTCCGGTAAAATAACGCTGATAACCGCCTGAGGTTATTACTGCCCTATCGCTGATCTTCAGAACTCCGAGCAGCTCGTTCGGTGAAAACGGGTTGGCTATACCCACCGACCACTCCGAACCGTCTGGCTTTTTACCGAGAGCCTGTACATTACCTCCGAGATTGACAAGTGCGGATACAATTCCCCACTTTTTCATCTCTCCGATCACTTCCCCGCCCGTATAACCCTTGGCGCAGGAACCGAGATCAAGCATAAATCCCTCGGGGATTTCGACTTTGTTTCCGGAAACGCTCACTTTTCCGAAGCCGGTTCTTGCGAGCGCCGCGGCAATCGCTTCTTCGGACGGAACGTGCATATCGTCCGTGGTAAATCCCCATTCGAGAAGGACTGGATATATGGTGATATCGAGTGCTCCGTCCGTGCTTTCGCAGATCCTTAGCGCATCGGAGATCACATCTGCCGTATCTTCCGAGACTTCTGAGAAGCCAAGACTGTTGAGCCTGTATATTTCGCTGTTTTCATCGGTGACCGAGAACAGCCTGTCAAGCTCCGATATTCTTTCAGCCGCGGCATCAACAGCTTCATCACTGTCCTCACCGTAAGCTCTTACAGATATCAGCGTATCCATAGCGAACAGTTCGCGGGATGCTTCTTTTCCAACGTTATTGCCGCAAGAACAGGCAAATATGAGTATAAATGCTGCGGTAATCAATCTTATCTTTTTCATATATTAATTGTATCATCATCGGAACCGGTTGTCAAGAAGTATCAGATAAACAGTAACAGTTTTCCGGACAATCCAAGAAAAAAAGGAACCGGGTGAAAACCGGTTCCTTACATTGATCATTTATCCTTCTTAACTATATTTGCGCTTATCGCGTGAGTAATTGTCCTGCTCGTCTTTATCGTCTTTCTCTTTGCGGAAGCTGTGATACTGCGTACTTTCTGTATCGAATTGGTTATGCTGCATATCGAAGAATACAGTATTTCCTGTGTTTTGGTCTCACGGCTCTGGGTGATACCTCTTTTATAGTTTTCAAGTACGACGTGATACCTTTCAAATGCATTCTTTACTGCATCCTCCCACGAAAGATACACCTCGTTCATGGCGTGCTGTCCCATATCCTTCAACAGCTCACGATGCTTTGCAGCGTGAATGAGCTCTTTTGATATTGCAAACGGGTCATTCGGAGTAAGTATCGCGTTCCTATAGTTTGTGAAGTCCTCTGCTGCGCAGCTGCCCCTTATCAGAAGGCTCGGAAGTCCGCATGCTGCCGCCTCACGCACAACGATACCGTTCGTGTCATATACCGACGGGAAGAAGAACAGATCAGCCATGCAATAATATACACGAAGCTCACTCCGGTCGTTTATCGCACCTGCAAATATAAACTTGTCGATGATACCGAGACGCTCCGCTTCAGCTTTGATTGCTTCAATATCGCCGCCGTCACCTACGATCATCATACGATAGTCTGTTCCGCTTTCGGAAACGTATTTAAGCGATTGCAGTATAGTTTTGAATCCCTTGTACCAGAAAACACGTCCGACAAACAGGAACAGCGGTATATCGGTGTCGATGCCGAACTCAGCGCGTAGTGCTTCGATATCCTCTTCCGAGGCTCTTCCCTTCGGAAAATCTACTCCGTTAGGCATTATTATGTAGTTTCCCTCATATCCTATGCTGCGAAGATTTTCTCCGGCCCCCTTGCTGACTGTCCAGACCTCGTCGCATACAGATATATTCTGTACCACAAATTTTGTGATCTGCGGCTCGATAAGCGGGTTGTCTATAACACGCTTTATATCCTCGTTGAATTTGGTGTGATATGTCATTATCAGCGGTGCGCCGTTCTTTTCCTTGAGATTGCGCGCAAATACCGTCGAGGCAAACGGACAGTGGCTGTGTATGATATCGAACATACTGTTCTTCATCGCTTCGAGCTTTGACGCACTGAACGGATAACCGGCGCGGTAGCCGAGCTGTTTTTCGGTAGCAAGGCTTGAATAGCGCACTACCGGGAAATCATATTTATCCTCGGCACCCGGATATGCCGGTGTAACTACCGTAGCACTGCCGAGCTCCTTCTGAATTATCGTAGCGTAATTAATTACTGCCGTGGAAACGCCGTCTATAAGCGGCGGGAATGAATCGTTAAGGAGGCAGACATTTAATTTATCACTCATTTTTATCTCTCCGTAACATTAGTATTCTTCTTATACAATACCGCACAAAAGCGTCAGCGCCGTTCTGTGCGGTTTAATACTATTATACAATATATGTTAAAAAAAATCAAGTCATATTACAAATTAAGTGAATTTATTGGGAAAAATCGAGGATATATCGTCGGGCAATGGCGAAACCAGTGATATCTTCTCATTTGTGACAGGGTGTACGAACTCTGTTTTCCCACAGTGCAATGCCTGTCTGGATATGCGTGACGTATCTCCGCCGTAAAGATCATCTCCGAGCAGCGGGAAACCGGCATAAGCGAAATGAACGCGTATCTGATGAGTCCTGCCTGTTACGAGTGAAACCTCTGACAGACAAATATCACCGTCAGTTCTTATGATCCTGAACCGTGTATGAGCATATAATCCGTCATCGCGGACGATACGTTTTATCATACTGTCCTTTTCACGCGCTATCGGAGCTATTATCTCCCCGCTCATTCCGTATTTTTCGGCCAGACCACTTCCCGTTACAGCATAGTACAGCTTCTCGGGACGATGTTCCGGATCTGACATCAGCACAGCAGCCGCAAATTTGTGTCTTGCGGCTATTATCAGACCCGACGTATTGCGGTCAAGTCTGCTGACGGCATGGAACCGGCAGTCCGGATACCTTGCAGCAAACAGGTTTTCAAGTGTATCACCATAATGTCTGTATGAAGTATGCACCGGCATACCGGCAGGCTTGTCAAATACAACGATATCATCGTCTTCATAAACGATCTTCGCATTAAGATCCGGATTCGGAACACTTTCCGAGATCTCGTCAAATACAGTGGAAACGACATCTCCCGCACTTACACGGTCGATCGTGCGGACTGACTTTCCGTTCAAAAGCAGCCCATCGGTTTGTTTAAGCAGTGTGAGCATTGCCCTGCTGTAGCCTTTTCCTTGCAGGAAGCGCCCGATCTCCATTCCGTCACGGCTTTCGTCAACGCAGTATTCAAGAGTCCTCATCGTCCGGCTCCTCACGCTTGCACTCAAACCAGAACGTCGTACCCTCGCCTTCGGCACTTTCGACTCCATACCTGAAGCCGTGGCACTCGAACACGCTCTTTACTATGGACAGACCGAGACCGGTACCTTTTACTGTACGCTTATAGTTTTCGGAACGGTTTACCTTGTAGTATCTTTCCCAGATATACGGAAGCTGTTCCGCGGATATTCCGACGCCCTTATCCGCCACTTCAAAGCGGACATTCCCCTCTCCGGCTTCAAGAAGTCTTACGGTCACCGTATCAACTCCGGAATAATTGATAGCGTTGATTATAAGGTTATAAACCGCCTGACCTATCTGCTTCTGATCGGCGCTAATATAGATCTCCTCATTGCATTCCAGTTCTATCTTCGTTTCGTCGAGCATGGCAAAACGGGAGACTATCTCTCTCAGCTGTGAGCTGAAATTCATCTTCTTCACATCAAGAGTCACCGCACCGCTCTGCAGTTTTGAAAGATTAAGTATATCGTTGACGAGCAGCGAGAGTCTGTCGGTTTCATCAATGATTACACCGAGGTGCTTTTCTCTTTTTTCGGGATTGTTTCCGGAAAGATCGCGTATCATCTCCGCATACGCTTTTATCATAGTCAACGGAGTACGAAGATCATGGGATATATTGGCAAGCAGATCTTTACGCAGCTTTTCTGTCTTGGAGATCTCTGCGGAAGCCTTGTTCAGATTATCTGTAAGTACCACTATCTCACTGTAATCGTGATGCGATGATGTCATATCAAATTCGCCGTTTATCAGCTTATAAGCTGATTTTGATATATTTATTATAGGTCTCGATATGCTTGTGGATATTATCACGGAAACCACAAGAGCTACCATGATTATGACCAGCGAGGACATAAGAAATATATTCGCGAGTATCTGTGTAGTTGTTCCGGTAGGCTCAAGAAATGCGTAAATGAAAATATACCCGGCAGGGTCTTCCGCAGTACCTACATAAGTGGCAAGAAGAAACGAATCCTTTGTCTCGTCATCGACGGGAAAGAACACCATACCCGTTTTGGAGTTCTGAAGTTCCTCTACCATCTCGTCGCTTACACGTCTGTCGATAGATACCGACGAACCTGTGGTATCACGGGAATATGTGAACGGCAGTCCTCCGATAGAAGAACGAGGCAGGTGGATAAGAATACCGAGCTGCTTGTTTTTGGCATTATCATCTATAACTCTGTTAAGCTCCGGGGAATCCCACGCATTCTTGATCTCAACAGCAGTTGAGACGCATTCCTGCGTCTTAATGAACTGGTATATGGCAGGCATAAGCACGACCTGCGATATAAACAGAAATACAAGGATAGCAACTGTAAACAGGAAAAAACTTTTCCATATCTTGAATCTTATGCTTTTAAGGAAATAATCCTGCTTTTCAACATTTTCAGTTTTGCTCATACCTCAAACTTATATCCCATTCCACGGAGGGTCACTATGAATTTCCTGTATTCTCCGAGATTATTACGGAGCATTTTAATATGAGTGTCTATCGTTCTGTCATCTCCGAAGAAATCATAGCCCCATACTTCCGACAGTAACTTGTCTCTTGTAAGGGCGATATTCTTGTTTCTTACAAGATAGAACAGCAGATCATATTCCTTAGGCGTGAGATTTGCCTTCTCGCCGTCTATTGTAACGGTCCTTGCAGTAAAGTTTATCTCAAGACCCTCAAACTTTACTATATCGGAAGGGGCCGCAGCAGGCTGATGACGCTTTATGATAGCGTTAACTCTCGCGAGGACTTCCTTCGGGGAGAAAGGTTTTACGACATAATCATCAGCGCCTATCTCAAATCCGAACAGCTTATCATACTCTTCACCTCTTGCGGAAAGCATAAGCACGGGAGTGTTCTTTGTTTTTCTTATTTCCTTGCAGGCGGAAAATCCATCGAGTTTGGGCATCATTATATCGAGTATTATAATATCGAAGTCTTCACTTTTAGCCATCTCGACAGCCTGCATACCGTCAACGGCTTCTTTTACCTCATGCCCCTCAAATTCAGCGTATTCTCGCAAAACTTCACGAATGTTCTTTTCATCGTCCGCAACAAGTATTTTGTACATCTTTCTGCCTCCGTTATATATATATTTGTCACAATTTACAGTATTCTGCTGAAATGCTGTTTAAACAGCAAACGAAATAATATCTAAAAAAAATGTTCAGTAAAGAACCGATGTTCTGTACTGAACGGGTTTTCCCATAGGGAAAAATCAAATCAAATAATTAACAATGAAATGTTGGGAGAGGAAATTATGATTAACTCATCATTAATCATCATTAAGGGTGACCCCTTAACTGTCATAAAGTATAACCCGTTTATGTGATAGTTATGTGATAGTTTCAAAAAAATAAAAAAAAATCTGAATAATCTTCATCGGATCAATAGCATCTAAGTAAGCAACAATATCCGACAAAGACATATATTTACAGCCATTGCCGTATTTAAAGCCTATAATCAATGTGCAGATATTTTAATGGGAAATCTACCTAATCACCTATATGAATTCCGGTACAAGTTCTCCAAGAAGCATATCCGCAAGTACAAACGTTACAGAAGCCGCAAGCCTGATCCGCTCGTTATGGAATTCTATCATACCGCCTGTGTTTTCTATCTGCGGAGCAAACAGCCTGTGATATCCGCGCAGGTCTGCGTCCGGCATCTCTCCGCCACCACTCCTTACACGGCCTTTATAGTTAGACAAAGAAAGCGGAAGCACCGCTTTCATCGAGAAGCCCTCTTCCGGCGGTGTGATCTTAACGCTTCCTCCGAGACATTCCACTGCACAGCGAATATCCCTGATCTCTGCGTCAATAATACCCGGAACGGCGGACGGGTTCTTTGGCGCTTCCGTGCTTATCAACACAGAACCGTCGGTTTTTCCCATGATACTTATGACTGCACTGCCGTTTTCGGGTACTGTCTTATATAATATTCTCACCGTTTCGATCAGCATAGTCTCCATTACGGTATAATTTACCCTTGCAACACAGCGTTCAAGCTTTATATCGGCTGTTATATCACGATGCATCACAAGATTGTACTTCTTTACAGAAGCAAACGTTGATTTGATGCTATGCTCAAGGTCGATATAGCCGGAAAGATGTTCCGCATCAAATAATCGGCAGATTCCTTCCGAATCCGAGACTATCTCTTCCATGCAGTCATACATTTCCTTCAATAAATCAAAATAGCTCTCACCGAGAGCATCATTCTTCATCTTTTCTTCAAGCTGTTCCAGAGCCGAAAGCTCCCTGCCGGCAGTTCTTCTTACGTTGAATATACGTGCATACATTTCAGAATATGAATGTTTCATATAGACTATCTCCGGGTATGCTGTGCATACATAACGTTTTTCCGGCACAGGAACACCTACTACCATGAAACCGACTCCGTCAACCGTCACCTTGCACCTGAACGAAACCAGTTCCGATGATGAGGCAGCAAACGCTTCTTTGAAGCCCTTTGACGCAATTATCTTTTTGAATATTCTGCTGTCATCACACCAGCCGATCTTTGCTTCCGAAGTAAGAACACAGCAAAATCCGAGTCTGCTGAATTTGTTTATGTTCATATTCATCAGTCTTTTATCAGCTTTCTCTTGTTTCCGTTCTCATCAACAATATAAGTGTTTGAAAACTCTGCCATATAACCCCTGCGCATATATTCGCGGTATTCGTTGCGAAGCTGTGTCTGCTCGGCTTTTTCCGCTTCGGTAAGGCCCACTGTCTTTGACTTGCGCGCAAGGAAATTTATCCGTGTTATCTTTTCTTTATCCATATCAGTTCATTGATTTCGCCGCGTTGAAGTACAATTCTGTAAGACATGAGAACAAAGCCTGCTTGTCCTCGCTGCTGATGCTGGAGCTTTCAAAAATCTGTTTGCCCTTTTCCAGGTAATCTGCAGCTTCACGGATAGATGACGAATCTGATTTTGAATTGAAGACAAATCTTTCCTTGCTGTCAAGTATAAGATTCTTGGAATCGTCCGTAATGAACTCCGATGATACTCCGAGTTTATTACAAATCTTTTCAAGTACTTCCTTTTTAGGCTTTCTCGATCCGTTCAGGTAATTTGCGAGACCTCTGTATGTAATTCCGACGCTTTCCGCAAATTCTGTCTTACTCATATTGCGGCGCTCGATAAGGATCTCAAGTTTTTCTCCCAAAAGCATAACAATACCTTTCCATTCTGCATTTTGTGACAAGTTTTCAAAACGTGAACATCGCTGTGCACGTTCACATTTTTATTATATACAAGAACATTCGTTTTGTCAAGAAGCTGTGAACATTTTCTTTGTTCATACACAATTTTCATCATTTTCTACATACAGAACAGAATTTATTGCACATATTAATAAAAAAGTATTTCATAATATTCACACAATATACACTTTATGCTGTATATTATGCATTTATTCGTATAAAATAACTTGACATTATGAATATTTTGTGTATAATAGTATTTATCAACAAATTTTACAAAGGAGCTTATCAAAAATGGCTAATGAGATCAAAAAAATCGTGCTCGCTTATTCCGGAGGACTTGATACCTCCATTATTATCCCGTGGCTCAAAGAAAACTACCCCGGCTGTGAGGTAATTTGCGTTGCGGGAAATGTAGGTCAGGATTCCGAAATTGTAGGACTTGAAGAACGCGCAAAGAAAACAGGCGCTTCCAAGCTCTACATAGAGGATATCCAGGACGAATTCGTAAACGACTTCATCTTCCCCACACTCAAAGCAGGTGCTAAATATGAGGGATATCTGCTCGGTACTTCTTTCGCACGTCCTCCTATCGCAAAGAGACTTGTAGAGATTGCAAAGAAAGAGAACGCCGACGCTATCTGCCACGGCTGTACCGGCAAGGGCAACGATCAGGTTCGTTTCGAGCTTACAATAAAGGCTCTCGCGCCCAACCTCAAGATAATCGCTCCGTGGAGAATATGGGATATCAAGTCGAGAGATCAGGAGATCGACTATGCAGAGGCACACAATGTTCCGATAAAGATCACAAGAGAGACAAACTACTCGAAGGATATGAACCTCTGGCATCTCTCACACGAGGGTCTTGACCTCGAAGATCCGGCAAACGAACCGCAGTACAACAAGCCCGGATTCCTTGAACTCGGAGTTTCGCCCGAGCAGGCTCCCGACAAGCCCACTTACGTTACAATATCATTTGAAAAGGGTATCCCGGTTGCGCTGGACGGTGAGAAGATGGACGGCGTAAAGCTCATCAAGAAGCTCAACAAGATCGGCGGCGAAAACGGTATCGGCCTTTTCGACGTAGTTGAGAACAGACTTGTAGGTATGAAGTCCAGAGGCGTTTATGAGACTCCCGGCGGCACTATCCTCTATCACGCTCACGAAGTTCTCGAAACTATCTGCCTTGACAAGGAAACACAGCACTACAAGGCTGGTCTTGCACAGAAGTACGCTGACCTCGTTTACAACGGACAGTGGTTCACTCCTTTAAGAGAAGCCATGGACGCGTTCGTTGACAAAACGCAGGAAACCTGCACAGGTGATGTCAAGCTCAAACTCTACAAGGGTAACATCATCAATGCCGGCGTTACATCTCCCTACACTCTGTACAGCGAAGATTTTGCTTCTTTCGGTGAGGACGATGTATATGATCAGAAAGACAGTGCCGGATTTATCAACCTCTTCGGTCTCCCGATCAAGGTTAAGGCACTTCTTGACGCAAATAGGAACAAGTAAGAAGTTTCTTCCGCATCTCAAATATGAACAGGGCGATATATGCGGTGTTAAAGCCGCATATATCGGTCATTTTCATTTAATATGATCTTCCCGGAGGTACAGCAATGATACGCGAAATAACGAATTCTGATTTCGACGGTCTTATGAACCTTTATATGCAGCTGCATGACAACCCTTTTCCGGAGAAGAATGAACATGTAATGAAATTGTGGGAACAGATACTGAACGACGGTGATCACCATATAATTGTCGCTGAAACAGACGGAAAGATCGTTTCGTCCTGTGTATGCGTCATTATCCCGAATCTCACACATGGGCAGCAGCCATATGCATTTGTTGAGAATGTGGTAACAGATGAACAATACCGTAAAATGGGATATGCTACAGCTTGTCTCAACTATGCAAAACAAATAGCAGAAGACAATAACTGTTATAAAATAATGCTTCTGACCGGCTCAAAGGAGGAAAGCACCCTCCGTTTTTATGAACGGGCAGGATACAACAGACACGACAAAACAGCCTTTATTCAATGGCTTTGATATATGAACAAAAGGAGAACAGCAAATGGACAAAATGTGGGCGGGACGTTTCTCAAAGGAGACCGACAGCGGTGTGAACGCTTTCAACTCGTCGATCTCGTTTGACGGACGTATGTACAGAAACGATATAGCTGGCAGCATCGCACACGCGACGATGCTCGGAGAAGCAGGAATAATCTCAAAAGCAGACAGTGAAGCGATCATTGCGGGCTTGCAGTCTATCCTCGCAGATCTGGAAACGGGTAAGCTCGAACTCGATATGAACGCCGAGGACATTCATATGTTCATAGAAGCCGAGCTTACGAAAAGACTCGGCAGCATCGGAAAACGTCTGCACACATCACGTTCCCGCAACGATCAGGTCGCGGTCGATATCAGACTTTATCTTCGTGACGAGATAGGCGAGATAAGAGATCTGCTGAAAAAACTGATATCCACGCTCTGTGATACAGCCGAGAAGCACTCCGATACCATAATGCCGGGCTATACACATTTACAGAGGGCTCAGCCTATAACTTTCGGACATCATTTAATGGCGTATGCACAGATGTTTCTGCGCGACATCGGAAGACTTGACGATACTGTGAAGCGTATGAACGTAAATCCCCTCGGAAGCGGTGCGCTCGCCGGTACGACCTACCCTATCGACCGTTTTCTGACAACGAATCTGCTCGGATTTGCCGAACCAATGGCAAACTCACTGGACGGAGTTTCGGACAGAGATTTCTGCATAGAGCTTGCAAGTGCTATTTCTATGATAATGATGCACCTTTCCCGTTTTTCGGAGGAGATCATAATGTGGTGCAGCTGGGAATTCAAGTTCATTGAGCTTGATGACGCATTCGCTACCGGTTCAAGCATTATGCCGCAGAAGAAGAACCCGGATGTTGCGGAGCTTGTCCGCGGCAAGGCAGCGCGGGTGTTCGGCGACAATATGACACTTCTCGCTATGATGAAAGGCCTTCCCCTTGCATACAACAAGGATATGCAGGAGGACAAGGAAGCGATATTTGATGCGGTTGACAACGTAAAGCTCTGTCTGTCCACATTCACTCCGATGCTCGCAACTATGACTGTTTTGAAGGACAATATGAGAAAAGCGGCTGCTAAGGGCTTCATCAACGCTACCGACTGTGCCGATTACCTTGTAAAGAAAGGAATGCCATTCCGCGACGCATACAAGATCACAGGCGGACTTGTTGCAGAGTGCATAGCGAAAAACACTACTCTTGAAGAGCTTCCTTTAGATTGTTACAAAGAAAAGAGCAGCCTTTTCGATAATGACCTCTATGAAGCCATAAGCCTTGAGCACTGTACTAAATGCAGAACTTCCTACGGCGGACCCGCTCCGGAAAGCGTAATTAAGCAGATCGGATATGTGCGTGAAAGAATATGATAACATTTGATAAGACTATATCTTTTGAGGAATACAACTATCTGCGCAGCCTTGTGGACTGGTATCAGGTCTCAGAGCGGCAGTTCATAAAGAGCATACCGAAATCTATATTCATCACGGTAGGCCGCGACAGCGAGACAGGAAAAGCTGTATCAATGGCACGCGCAGTCGGAGACGGGGGATATCACCTGCTTGTCGTTGACGTTATCGTTCACCCGGACTACCAGCGTCAGGGCATCGGAAAGCAGATGATAACGCAGCTTATGGATTTCGTTCATACCGAATACATTGAGGACGGTGAAACAACTATGGTTTCCCTGCTCTCGGCAAAGGACAAGGAGCCGTTTTACGAGAAATTCGGATTCTTCCGCAGACCTAACGACGAACGCGGCTCCGGTATGAGCCAGTTCTATACACAGATTAAAGGCAACTAACGAAAAATATCATGGTGAAATAGGAGATATAGAATGCTGCAAAAAGATATAAAAATACCGATCATGATCGGAGTTATATTGTATGGCATAGCACTGTTCATCGATCTGTTCGGCGTACTCTTTCAGAAAAGCGTATTCACAATAATGAACGCACCTTATGAGCTTTTATCCCTTGATGAGAACATTTTCCCGCTTATCTCGGTATATCAGATGATCATTATGATAATGTACATCATATTTATGATAGTAATGTTCAGCTATAAAGGCTCCGCGAAACGAGCTGTCGGTATCGTAATGACGGCAGTTTACTGCGTACTGAGTGTTGCTTATCCGTTTATCGGAAACTATGTACAAATGCTCGCCGCAAAGCTGAAAAGCTCTCTTGAACTTGCTGCGGTCTCCGGACTCACATCATACATTTCAATGTACACGTCACCGTTTGTCATAGTTTCATCGGTATTTATCATTATAGCGATAGGACGTTACGGTATGATCAGAACCGATAAAAATACAGATATTCAAATATGAAAGGACAACTGAAATGACAAAAGTATTCATCGACGGACAGGAAGGCACAACGGGGCTTAAAATAGTCGAGCGCCTTAAAGGAAGAACAGACATTGAACTTCTGAAAATAGACGAAGATAAACGTAAGGACACAGAGGAACGCAGAAAACTTATTAACGCATCGGATTTCACCATTCTCTGTCTGCCGGATATCGCGGCTATTGAAGCTGTTTCTCTCGTTGAAAACGATCATACACGCATTATCGACGCTTCCACAGCTCACAGAGTTGATCCCGACTGGGCATACGGATTCCCGGAGCTTTCTCCGGAGCATCGCGAAAAGATACGCACATCAAAGCGTGTAGCTGTTCCCGGCTGCTACGCGAGCGGATTCATCTCAATGGCTTATCCGCTTGTCAAAAGCGAGATTCTTCCGAAAGATTATCCCGTATCTGTACACGCAGTTTCCGGATACAGCGGCGCCGGCAAGAAAGGCATAGCGCAGTATGAAGCAGAAAACCGTGCAAAAGAGTTTGACACTCCGCGTCAGTACGCGCTCACACAGCAGCACAAGCATCTTCCGGAAATGAAGATAATCCCCGGGCTTGATTACGAACCTACATTCAACCCGTATGTATGTGACTACTACGCGGGAATGACTGTTTCCCTGCCGCTGCACACAAGACTTCTTTCAAGACAGGTAACGCCTGCTGAAATAAGGGATATCCTCGCGGAACATTATCGCAGCTGCAATTTTGTCAAAGTAGCCGAACTTGACGGCAAAGATGTTCTTCCTGACGGATTTATCGGTGCAAACACTCTTGAAAATACCAACAATATGGAGATCATCGTAAGCGGGAACGAAATGCGCATTCTTGTAGTTTCCCGTCTTGACAATCTCGGCAAGGGTGCAAGTGGTGCCGCAGTTCAGTGTCTCAATATAATGATGGGCATTGACGAAACAACCGGACTTAAATAATGCACAATAAAAGAGCGCTTCGCGCTGTATCTGATTTGTGACTAAACGTGACAGTAACCATAAATAAAGGAGTTTTAATTATGAATGAAGTAAAGATAGGAGCTAAATTACAGCAGCTCATTGATGACCTCGGGATAGGTCTTGTAAGTTCGGATATCAATACTTTCGTTGACGGCGGTGTATGTGCATCTGCAGGCTGGAAAGCCAACGGCATACACTGCGGACTCGCTCACAAGGCACTCACCGATACCGAGGAAAAGTCACAGGCAGCAAACAATGCTCTGCCTGCCAACAAGAAGAACGATCTCGCGATGATATATTCCGACAAACGTGCGGCAGCTGCAGCTGTATATACAACAAATAAGGTGAAAGGTGCTCCGCTCACAGTAACAAGGGAGAACCTCGCTGACGGCTATGCACAGGGCGTTATCGTAAACTCTGTAAACGCAAACACCTGCAACGCCGACGGCATAGAAAAAGCAAAGAAAATGGGTGAGCTTGCAGCGAAAGCTATGTGTATCTCCCCCGCCGATATGGTAATTGCTTCTACCGGAGTCATCGGTCAGGTGCTTCCTATCGAACCTATCGAAAAAGGTATTCCCTCGCTCTATGCCGGACTATCATACACCGGAAACGACGAGGCTGTAAAGGCCATAATGACAACCGATACAAAGCCGAAAGAAATAGCTGTCGAGTTCGAGATAGGCGGTAAGACCTGTCATATCGGCGGTATGCTCAAAGGCAGCGGAATGATCCACCCGAATATGGCCACTACGCTTACATTTATCACAAGCGACGCTGCGATATCTCCGGAGATGGTGAAGAAAGCACTCTGCGACAACGTGCAGTCCACGCTGAACTGCGTAAGTGTTGACGGTGATATGTCCACTAATGATATGTGCGTGGTCATGGCTAACGGAATGGCAGGAAATACCGAGATAACCGAAGAAAACGATGATTACGGCATTTTCTGTGAAGCGCTCTGGACCGTTATGGTGAACCTCGCAAGAATGATGGCACGCGACGGCGAGGGTGCTACAAAGCTGATCGAGTGCAACGTAAAAGGTGCGGACAGCTTCGAGACCGCCAAGATTGCAGCAAAATCCGTTATTATGTCGAGCCTGTTCAAAGCGGCAATGTTCGGTGAAGACGCAAACTGCGGACGTATTATGTGCGCACTCGGCTATGCGAATGCCGAATATGATGTAAACAAGATCGACATTGATATTGCTTCTCCCGGCGGTTATCTGAATGTCTGCAAACAGGGTTCACTGCTGGACTTCGACGAAGTTCTCGCAAAGAAGATACTCGTTGAGACCGACATCACTATAATAATCAACCTCAATCAGGGTGAAAACGGCGCAATGGCGTGGGGCTGTGACCTCACTTATGATTATGTGAAGATAAACGGCGATTACAGGAGCTGATGAATGGACGAAAAATATTGGGAGACAAGACATAACGGGCTGTATATGGATAATCCGAACAGAGAACATTTCGTCAAAAAAGAAGGAGTGCTTGATATTCCGGCATTTGAAGCTTTTGTCAGTGAACATAAGATCGTTTTCCCGGAAACATATATAAGGTTTCTGAAAAAATATAACGGGCTGGAGTCGGATAAAAAGCTGTATTTCAGCTTCGTATCCGGTACGAAAGCAGACGTAGTCGTCCCGCTTGTGCTTCCGTTCGGTCAGGCTGTAAAGGAATATGTTGTGCTTCGCGAACACCCGAAGGTAAAGGAAAACTATTTCCCGATAGCTGAAACAACTTCAGCTTATATGTCAATAATGTTGAAAGTAAAGGGACGGAACAAAGGCAAGATATATTTCTTTGACGGAATACGGCACATGGTTGATATGATTGCAGATTATGAGAGTATAGGTGACTTTCTCGGCGCACTCGATATTAATATAGAATAACAATAAAGGACGGACAACTAAATGGAAAACATCTCAAATGAAATTCGCGCGGGCATTTTAAGCGATGCCCTTCCCTACATTCAGAAGTATAACGGAAAAGTCGTTGTCATCAAGTACGGCGGAAATGCAATGACAAACGAAGATCTTAAAAAAGCCGTTATGTCCGATATCGTACTTCTCCGTACTATCGGAATAAAGATCGTACTTGTACACGGAGGCGGTCCCGAAATAAACGCAATGCTCAAACGCGTGAACAAGGAAAGCAAGTTCGTGAACGGACTGCGATATACCGACGAGGAAACTGTCGAGATCGTGCAAATGGTTCTCTGCGGAAAGCTCAACAAAGACCTTGTTGACAAGCTCTACTACCACAACGGCAAGGCTCTCGGTCTATGCGGACTTGACAGCCACATGATAGAAGCACGTCAGCTTGATCCGGAACTCGGGCTTGTAGGTGAGATCACAAAGGTCGATCCAACGGTTATAAATGACGCTCTCGACAACGGATATATTCCTGTAATTTCCACCGTAGCAAGCAGTACGGACGGCCACGTTTACAACATAAACGCAGACACAGCCGCAGCGAGAATAGCAGCGGAAATGCACGCGGAAAGCCTTGTACTGATGACTGATATAGTTGGTCTGCTTCGTGATAAGGACGATGAAAGCACCCTTATACCGCAGGTAGGGCTCAGCGAAGTTCCCTATCTCAAAAATCAGGGCATTATCTCAGGCGGTATGATACCGAAGATCGACTGCTGCGTTGAGGCAGTACGACGCGGTGTCAAGCAGTCCATAATACTTGACGGAAGAATACCGCACTCGATACTGATTGAGCTTCTTACCAAAGAAGGTATCGGTACACTGATAAAATAAGGAGCATATTTTTTATGAACACGATAGATAAATTCAACGAACACGTTATGGGAACATACGGACGGTATCCGCTCGTAATGGAAAACGGAAGCGGCGAGACGGCTTCCGACGAAACCGGAAAGAAATACATAGATTTCGGCAGCGGAATCGGAACAAATTCTCTTGGCTACAGCAACAGCGATTGGGCTGATGCTGTATGCGAACAGGTCAGGAAAATACAGCACACCTCCAATTACTATTATACAAAGGTTCAGGCAGACTTTGCGGAGAAACTTACAGCTGCTGCCGGAATGGAGAAGGTTTTCTTCGGCAACTCCGGAGCGGAAGCAAACGAATGTGCAATCAAGATCGCGCGGAAGTACAGTTTCGACAAATACGGCAAGGGCAGGCACAACATTATCACTCTTGTGAATTCGTTCCACGGCAGAACGATAACCACGCTCTCCGCTACCGGTCAGGACGTTTTCCACAACTACTTCTTCCCTTTCACAGAAGGATTTATAAATGTGACCGCAAACGATATTGACGATCTGAAGGCAAAAGCCGATGACACTGTGTGCGGAATTATGTTTGAGCATATTCAGGGCGAAGGCGGCGTTAATGCGCTGGAGCAGTCATTTGTTGATGCTATATATGAGATCGCTGCCGCAAAGGACATCGTAACTATCGCAGACGAGGTCCAGACAGGTATAGGAAGAACCGGAAAGTTCCTCGCCGGTGACAATTTCGGTCATAAACCGGATGTTGTTACTCTTGCAAAAGGCATTGCGGGCGGTCTGCCAATGGGTGCCTGTCTCTCCGGAAAGAAATGCGCAGATGTGCTGACTTCCGGTACTCACGGCTCGACATTCGGCGGCAATCCGGTATGCTGTGCCGGAGGTCTCAAAGTGCTCGACAAGGCCGCAGATCCCGCGTTCCTTGAGGAAGTAGCAAAGAAAGGCGAGTATTTCCGCACAAAGCTCGGTGAGATACCGGAGATCGCCGGAGTCAGCGGTATGGGACTTATGATAGGTATTTCTCTTAAAACCAAGGACGCAAAGGATATCGCAAAGAAAGCGCTCGACAATGGATTGCTCGTACTTACGGCAAAAGAAAAGGTAAGGCTTCTCCCGCCGCTCACGATAACATATGAAGAGATAGACAAGGGTATGGAAATACTCGCGGAGCTTCTTAAATAAAAGAAAGGATACATTGATATGAAACATTTACTTAAGCTTCTTGACCTCTCCACAGAGGAAATAACACAGATACTCGACCTTGCCGATCAGCTCAAATATGAGCTGAAAAACGGCATTTCCCACAGACATCTTGAAGGAAAGACTCTTGGTATGATATTCCAGAAGTCCTCCACAAGAACAAGGGTATCGTTTGAAACAGGAATGTATCAGCTCGGCGGACACCCTCTGTTTCTCTCTTCAAAAGACCTCCAGATAGGCAGAGGCGAGCCCGTGCAGGACACCGCAAGAGTGCTTTCGAGATATCTTGACGGTATCATGATAAGGACTTTTGAGCAGAAGGAAGTCGAAGATCTCGTAAAATACGGCTCTATCCCGATCATAAACGGTCTTACCGACTTTGCCCACCCCTGTCAGGTACTTGCTGACCTTATGACTATCAGAGAGTACAAGAACAAACTCGAAGGTCTGAAATTCTGTTTTATCGGCGACGGTAACAATATGGCAAATTCACTTACTGTCGGCTGTCTCAAGATGGGAATGAGCGTATCGCTCGCCTGCCCGCAGGGATATTATCCGCCGGCAGAAATACTCGATTTTGCGAAAACATACGGTGACAAGTTCGAGATAGTGAACGATCCTGTCACAGCCGCGAAAGATGCCGATGTTATCTATACCGATGTATGGGCTTCTATGGGACAGGAAGGCGAAGCCGAAAAGAGAAAGCTC
>CACZGM010000050.1 GCA_902780695.1 uncultured Ruminococcus sp.
CGTTACGGTCACGGTCTGGCCGGCTTCAGCAGTTTCCTTGTCGGCTGTGCCGTTTACAACTGTAATGCTGTAAAGGATATTTTCAAAAGATGCGGTTATCTCGGCATCACTTTCGGGCATTATGAACGTTGTTTCAGCCGAATCTGCGTCCGCGAAAACAACGCCTGCTGTGGTTGTTGTCCAGCCGTTGAACTGTGTACCGGGTTCTGCCTGCGGTGCAACGACAGTGACGGTAGCACCTGCCGGGGCTGATGTAACTTCCTCGTTGTTTACATACGCCTTACCGCCGTTCGACATTGTTATGCTGTAAGTGGGTACTTTCCATGTGAGGGTCTTGTTCTGAATTGCAGTAAGCAGAGTATCCGTTGTTATTTCGGTCGTACCGTTATAAAGAACTGTGTTGCCTGTGCCGTAGGATACTTTTGCGCCGGGTTTTGTATTATAGAAAGTATCATTTCCTATCTTTAATGTTGTGTCTGCTGTTCCGGGTGTAAATGTCACGCTTGAAAGAGATATGCAGCCGTAGAACGTCTCGTCCGGTATAAACGTCAGGCTGTTCGGAATTGTAACGCTTGTAAGACTTTCGCATTTACGGAAAGCATCAACTCCTATCATCGTCACGCTATCCGGAATTGTAACGCTTGAAAGAGATGTACAGCGGTTAAACGTATAAGCTCCTAAATCTGTCACGCTGTTCGGAATTGTAACGCTTGTAAGGCTTGAGCATCCTTCGAATGTGAATGACGCTATACTCGTCACGCTATTAGGAATTGTCACACTTTCAAGTTTCTCACAGTCTAAGAAAGCAATATTTCCTAAAACGGTCACGCTGTCCGGAATTGTTACGCTTGCAAGACTTTTGCAGCCGGAGAACGCTCTTGTACCAATATCCGTCACGCCGTCTTTTATCTCGATTTCGGTTATGGTTTCCTTTATATCTGCCCACGCAGGCGCAGTCCCTACAGGTTCCCAGAAAACATCCATATCACCGGTTTCCGCGCCCCCTGTCTTTTCAACAGTGAGCTTTGTGCCTGAGAGTGTGGCGGTAACATCGCCGTTCGTCCACTGATGGGCAGTGGGTGCGGCACCGCACACCAACACAAATGTGTATGGATTTCCAGTAGTTCCGTCACCGCTTACGCACTTAATACCGGTGACAGTCTCGGTCCCGTCGGTCGTGCCGTATCCGAGGAATAAAACAAAACTATCTGAATTAAAATACCACTGATTATAATGATTATCATAACTCGGTTGAGGAACAACATAACTATCAGCATCAAAGCCCCTTTTTGAATTACCATCATCATCAATAACAATGCGGGTACCATTCGCAGACACAACAAAGGCGTCGCCGATGTTGTAGATTGTGCCTACAGCAAGAGGCTTTTCCACTGCGCTCGCCGTTACGCTTATTCCCGCCATGCACGAAATAATCATGCACAACGACAGGAACAAACTTAAAATTTGTTTTGTTTTCTTCATTTTCGTTATCCTTTCGTTTTTTTATTTCCCGCGTGTGCGTGATAGGTTGCTGTGCAAAAACGCCCGCGGTTCGCATTATATAGGCGTTTTCGGGAATGTATTCCCTGCATCTTGTATGTTATAGCACATTTTGCAGGAAATGTAAATAGATTAACCAAACTTTCACAATCCCCAATGTTGTGAACAGCGGTTTCCGCGCGGTATAATGCGGTATTTCAACCACGGCACACTTTTCACGTCTCTGGCAGTTCTTGCTCGGCAAAAAAATGAACAGCTGCATAAATGCCCCCGTCTATTCCATAATAAAAGTACAGCCCGGCTTTTCTCTATCCGTAAAAGCCGGACTGCAAGGAGGCAGGCAATGATAATTGATGTTAAAGAAGAAAAAAAGCGTGCAGAAATATGGATAACCCGCAAAGAAGCCTCTGCCGGACAGACCGAGCTGAAAAGACTGATATCACAGTACAGAAAGCAGGATTACCTCGTCACCGTGTTTTACTCCGGAGAACGCAGTCTCCCGGAAATGACAGGGCTGCTTCTTAAAGGGTACATCTGAAAGCCGCTCTGACAAGAGAAATAAGCGCAGCACACCGTGTACGGGAACCGCGCCATGTTTTCATATCACCGGATCAAGCGGCAGCTTCTTTTCTTCCATTTCTCCGACGGAATAACCGATATTTTCTTCATCGAGAATATCAAGGAAATGTTTCAGATACTTGTCGTTCCTGACTACCTGCTGGAATGAAATGCAGAATTTTCCGGGAATTGCGGTCATCGCTATCATCAGATTTCCTGCCGTGATCGGAAAAACGGATTCTATATGGTCTATGACTCCGCCCCACGCGTCATCTCTTGCACAGCTTATGATAAAGGTATCATTCCCGCTGTTCAGCAGAAGACTGTGTTCCCGCGCATACGCCGACTTTTCCTCATGAGTATCGAACGAATCTAGCATAGTTTGGAGGAAAGGTCAGTCGCCGGAAAAGAATACTGCACAGTCCTAAACTGTGGGTTATGCAGAACAATATATGTTCCCGATCAAAATACTCCGCAGTAAAAATATCCTGCGGAGTTTTGCTTTTGATATTGAGAATACATATTCATCAATTTATCGGAATCAGCACTGCTTATGTAGAGACCGAAAGCCGTCTCACTGCAATTATCTGTGTGCCAAGTCATCTGTCAATCAAGAGCGGCATCCGAAGGATTTTTCAAGAGACAAGACCGCCTCACAGAATACCGACTGTCTCAATGTTATCAACGGCGGGTCGCCCTCACGGATACGCATAGTCCGCCTTATCTCTTTCGGGATCACTACCCTTCCGAGATCGTCTATCCTTCTTACGATTCCTGTCGCTTTCATATATAAAATCCCTTTCATTGCAAATTTTACGGAAGCATTTCGCTTCTTTAGCAATATTATCTGCAAAGCAGTGTAATTTTATACCGAAGGAATATCCGGAAATTTATCCGGTACCGCCAAAAACACCGGCAGAGATCAAATCCTGCCGGTGTTTTGAAAATAAACCTTTATTGCAATTTTTTTGTCAGAACGTCCTGCCGATATCCTTTATAGAGCCTATGACAAGTATTGTGTAATTCGTAGTCAGCACCATATCCGGCATAGGCACGACAAGCTGGTCGGAAGTGCGTATCGCTATGATGTTCAGGTGATGTTTCTTGCGAATATCGAGCTCGGCGATCGTCTTGTTATGCCATGTTTCCGGCACGCGCACCTCATATATATTCACGTCGCTGTCAAGCTGGAATACATCGAGTATATCATCGGAAGCCGCCTTGGTCGCAAGCCTTATCGCGGTCAGCTTTTCGGGATAAACGGTCTCGTCTGCGCCGTTCCGCAGCAGGAACTTCTCCTGTACGTCGTTCTTCGCGCGGGCTATGACTTTCCGGGCTCCGAGTTCCTTTAACAGAGCGGTCGTTTCAAGGGAGTCCTGAAAGCTGTCACTGATGGTGACGATGCAGACATCAAAATCCGGTATGCCCAGCGAGCTCATAAAGTCCTCATTGGTGCTGTCACCTATCTGTGAATTCGTCACGAGCGGGAGTATCGCGTTTATGCGCTCCTCGTCGCTGTCAACTGCCATTATCTCGCAGTTCAGCTGAGACATACGCCTCGCTATATGTATTCCGAACGGACCTGCTCCTATTATAAGTGCCGATTTCATTTAATATCCTCCTGGTACAGCTATAATTGTTTTCCGATCCGGGGCTAAACCGATGTATCCCGGACATTTTATCCGACTGTTATCTTTTCCTGCGGGAGTCTGGACGCTTCCGCAGGTGAAGCGAATGCCGCATATATCAGCGTAAGACCGCCGACTCTGCCCGCGAACATCAGTATCATAAGTATTATGTGCGACGGCAGCGAAAGCGATGTGGTTATGCCGACTGTAAGGCCTGCCGTGCCTATCGCGGAGCCCGTCTCAAACATACAGCTCATAAACGGCTGGGAATCCGCTGTGCTGATCGCTATCGCTCCGGACAGTGACAGCGTGATATACATGAAAAGTATGGCTCCAGCTGTGCGGATCGTGTCGGCAGGAATTCTGCGTCTGAACGCCTCAACGTCGTTTTTCCGGCGGAATACGCTTACAGCCGCAAGGAAGAGCACCGCCACTGTGGATATCTTCATTCCTCCCGCCGTAGAGCCGGAACAGCCACCTATCAGCATAAGCACCGTCATTATCATAGTGCCGGACTCGCTCATCTTTGAAAGGTCGGCGGTGTTGAACCCCGCGGTACGCGCCGTAACCGACTGGAACATCGAATGCAGCACACGTTCCGTCAAAGGCTCGTCCGCGTATTCCGCAAAGAAGAAGAATACCGCGGGTGCCAGTATTATTATCCCCGTTGTTACAAGAACTGTCTTCGTCTGTAAGCGGTACTGTCTGAATCTGAACTTGTGGCGCGCTATGTCGTCCCATGTGAGGAAGCCTATGCCGCCTATGATTATCAGCAGCATTATGACCGTATTCACATATATATCCCCGCCGTAGCTCGTCAGCGAGGAGAACGGCTCCTTGACCCCCATAAGGTCGAACCCGGCGTTGCAGAATGCCGATACGGAATGGAAAAGCGCATACCACAGTCCCCTGAAAAATCCGAATTCCATGCAGAACACAGGTGCAAGCAGCACTGCGCCGGCAAGCTCGAATATCGCAGTCATTTTCAGTATGAATTTAGTTAGCTGCAATATTCCTCCCACGTTCGGAGCGGATATCGAGTCCTGCATCATTCCTCTGAACCAGAGCCCGATCTTCTTCCCCGCGAGCCTTGTTATCGTGAGTCCTATTGTGATGACACCCATACCGCCTATCTGTATCATCACAAGTATGACCGCCTGTCCGAACAGTGACCAGTGTGTGGCGGTGTCACGAACGATAAGTCCCGTAACACATGAAGCCGATATAGCGGTAAACAGCGTATCTGCAAAAGGAGTGACGGAACCGTCGCACGAAGATATCGGAAGCATCAGCAGAAGTGCTCCCGTAAGGACAAGCCCCATGAATCCGAGGCTTATCACGCGGAAAGAGTTGCGGTTATGTATCCCGGTCTGTGTCCGGGGCTTTTTTATTCTCATATACTGTCTCCGGACTCACGCCATTCTGAAAGCGTGAGCCTTTTTCCCTGTTTTACGGTCATTATTCGATATTCTCGTTCATCCATTCCATGACCGCTATCTTGCCGGCAGACATCGTATCAAACGCGAGAGAAATCGCGTGATCGTTTCTGCCGAGCTGTTCCTGCACTGTCTTTGACTGCGAATGAAGCTCACCGCTGAAAGGGTGCATTGAACCGTTTATTATCGCGTCCTTGAAGAACGCGAGCATTTTTCTTGTCTGGTACGGCAGATCACCTACTCTTATATCCACAACACCCGTTGAGAGGCCGAACCAGTAATTGGCGGCGGCAGGCTTGCTCACTAACTGATTTATGTTCCATGTGCCGTAAAGGACAGCCCTGACTATCTGCGTGTAGAATCTTCCCCAGTTGTAGTACGGAGTACCGATGAAGATATCCTTACCTCCGGTACGCTTGTAAACGCCCGGACGGTCGGACCCGTCTGCCGTTACCGAATAGTCAAAGTCCGCAAAAACAGAAACTCCTTCACGCTCCCATTCGCCCTTGTAGTCATAATTGCCGCTCGTGCCGCAGTATTTGAGCGAAACAGTGCATTCCGGGTCAATAAGTGACACACCTATTGCAAACGCGTTGAGGTTCGCCATGCTCATATTTCCGAAATTGCGGGCAAGATAACCGATGCGGCGGGAACTGCCCGGAAATTCACGGAGAAGCACATCCGCGGCAAGGATACCCATAAGGAATGATGCTTCATAAAACTTGCCCTGGTAGCACCTTACCGAAGAGCTCGGATCACCTATCGAGCAGTTGAGGAACTTGACATTCGGATATTTTATCGCGGCTTTGAGCGTCTCCGGCATCATGGACGGGGATATTGTAAAGATGACTTCGTTCCTGTCTTTTACGGCTCTCTCTATCGTCTGTGCGATACTTTCATTTCCGCCTCCGGCAATATAACTCACAGCGACTACATCGCTGCCGGTCATTTCCTCAAGATACATACGCCCCGCTTCATGGCTGTCCGTCCATCTTGATTCTTCGACACCGACATCATATACAAACCCGACCTTAAGCGGGAACATCGAAGAATATATTTTCACACCCGACAGCAGGCTCATTATGCCCGAAGGCCTTTCGCCCTTTTCCGGCACGGAATCAAGGAACAATATCTTGTCAACATCGCTGTTCGTGAGCAGCTCATTACGTGCGCTGCGTATGTTTCTTACGATCGTTTCGTCGGTGTCGCTGAACAGCGTCTTCATCGGGAATATGGATATATAGATAAGAAAAGCGTCTCCCATTGTGAAATCCGGGCTGACCTTAAGCACCTGGATGCACATCTTCCGGAAGATGAAATACGCGGATTTGAGATCGGCAACAAGCTGCTCCGGCCACTCGTTTTTCAGATCCTGTCCGAGAAGCATGGCGAGCTTTTCATATGCGCCCGGCTCCGTCAGTACGATATTGATATTCTTTGTAAGCCTGTAAAAATCGAGATATTCGTAGTACGCTTTTACATCTTTTGAATCGTTCTTTTCTGGAAGTACGCGTTTAACATCGGCAAGGATAAACTCGCTGCCGCCGTATTTTGATACCGATACGCGCTTGTTGCCTTCAAGGACATAAAACCTGTGCATATACTCATAGACCTTTATCGAGTCTCTTATGCCCTCCTTGATGTAGGAGTCGTACAGCGCGGACCATTTCAGACCGAATTCCGAAGTCTCGTCGAAAAGGGGCATGAAGTTGTTCGCAAAAGCATTGTTTCTGCTTTCCGATTTGTTTCCCGTTATGCGGGAAAGCGGGAGCTCCAGAAGTCCGAGACGCACTTCTCCGGGGCTTCTTTTAACTTCTTCTATTGTGTCGAGGACCGGAAGATACGGGGATATGCCGTTTCTCAGCGCAGCTTTGACAGCATCATCACCGAGTTTTTTTGCCTCTTTGTAGTCTGCTCTCATACATTGTCTCCTTTGCATTGATTCACATCAGGTTTATATACATATTATAGTAAAAAAAAACATAGATGTCAATAATATAAGATACTTTTTCGGACATTGTGTATTCCCGCACGCCTGTTGCGTGAGTCCGGCATTTTTCTTTCTGCCTGTTTTATTTGCAAATCTTGACTTTGATAATACAGTATGATATAATTTATGTACAATAAAAAACTATCTGTCAATTCAATAAAATTCTCAGATCTACTATCACCCCTAAAAGGAGTAACAGCGATGAAAAAGCATATCAAAGAGATCACCGCCCTGCTCATCTGCGCGGCAATGCTGACTGCCTGCGGAAATAACGGCGGAACACCCGCGTCCGCACCTGCGGAAAGCACTTCCGCACAACCGGCTGCATCTCCCGTATCGGAGACAGGCGAGTCCGTCACGAAAGCAGAGACAACCCTGTCCGAAACCGGAAGTGAGATTCCGGAAGAGAACGGTTACAGGATATTTGTCAGGAATGAAAAAGGAGATCCGGTCAACGGAGTTCTGCTGCAGTTCTGCTCCGACAGCGAATGCGTACTCGGCGAAACGGATACGGACGGCACTGCCGTATTCGATTATCCCGACGGAGCGTACACGGTGCATATACTCAAAGCGCCTGCCGGATATGCGGACGACGAAAACGAATATCCCGCTCCCGCTTCCGGAGGCACAGTTGAGATAATGCTGAAGACAGATACGCCCGACAAAGAGACCGAATGGCAGAATATAGACGAGCTTGATTTCACAAAGCCTGTCAACATCATGCTTCCGGAATACGGAATAACATACAAAGAACCGGATAAGTTCTTCGGTCTGAAAGGCTATATGGATCCGGGTGCTTCGTCTCTGAGCGACACGGACCCGATATTCCGTGAGTTCTGTTTCTATTATACTCCTTTCAGCAGATATGATATGGATAATATCATCGCTTACTACGACGCTGTTCTTGAGGCAAAGAGATACAAGGAAGAAGAGCCTCAGCCGCCGGACGAAAGATGGAAAGACTGGCTCGATCTCTTCTTCATAATTTCCGGTGTGTATATCACCGATGCCGATCTTACCGCCGAAGAAGTCAGCAGATTTATAGAGGAATCCGACAGCGGTACAGGTGAAATAGCCGAGATAGAGAAGATATCCGCAGATATAAAATGCTCTGTATGGTATGTGCGTTTCGGCGGCATTGAAGAAAGAGCGGAAGAGATAAAAGATCAGCTCGGCGAATACTATGACGAACTGATAGATGTTTACAATGACAAGGAAACGCAGCTGTCCGGTCTGACATTCAGCGACCCTGTTGATTTTGCCGAAGTGGAAGAGAAGACCGTCAGTGTCGGAGATACCTTTTCCTTTGAAGCGACCGATCTTGACGGCAATAAGGTATCAAGCGCCGATCTGTTCTCCGGTCACAGGATCACGATGATAAATGTCTGGGCTACATGGTGCGGTCCGTGCAAGAGAGAGCTTCCGATGCTCGGCGAGCTTGCCAAGGAATTTGAAGAAAAGGGCGGGCAGATAGTCGGATTCTGCTTAGATGCCGACAACGACAAGCATATAGGAAATGCCAAGGAAATCCTCACGGAAAACGGGTGCAGCTACATTAACATCTGTCCGTTTGACGGCTCGGACGACGTGTTCCCGACATACTCCTACCCGACTACCTACTTCATTGACAGTGAGGGCCGCTTGCTTGCGGAACCGATTTACGGCAACGATGTTGAAGCGTATCCCGCAGTCTTTAACGAATGTCTTGAAGCTATGGAATGATCTCTTATCGATACAAAGTATCTCCCCCCGGATCCCGTCCGGAGGGAGATTTGTTTATAGTATTATACCCTTATGCCGTCGTCCTTGGTGTCGCTGCGGACAGTGGTAAAGTCGCTGAGTAGCCAGTCAAAGCTGCCTGTTGTTACCGTGCTTCCGCAGTATTCACACTTGCCGGAGCTGGAGATATCCAGCGGAGCGCCGCAGTTCGGACAGAACTTCGGTGCTTCCGCAGATCCGCCGATGCTTCTCATGAATTTCATCAGATAACGCATCTTCCACATCGTCGTCTTGTCGCCTCTGATGATCTCTCCGGTATCGTCGTTCGTCTGATAGTCTATATACTCGGTGTTCAGATAAACGGTGATGTATTCATACTCGCTGTCACGCACATAGCTTGTGAGATACACGTTCTTGAACGTATAGTTCTCGTAGTGGTATGTAACGTGCTGATCTATCTTCGACTGCACCTGCTTCATTGTTGTATTGTACAGGTTGTTATGCATTATACCGCGCACCGGCCCGAGATCACGCTCACACCACGCGTTCTGCACTGCAATGAACGTATCCTTCGCAAAGGTGAGCATCTGCTCGCTGCTGAATGACGGGTCGAACTGCTGTGCCGCATTGCGGATATCGACAGTCCGGTTCGGAACTGTCACCTGCTTTGATTTAGGTGTATTCTGTCCGTGATGCCCGGTATGCTTTGACGATCTCGATGACCAGATACCGCCGGCGATCAGCACCGCGGCAACTATACCTATGGTGATGAGCATCTCTTCCCATGTCATATCACTTGCGCCGCCGGAGGAATAGCTGTCATAGTCGTCATAGTCATCGCTGCCCCAGTCCCACGAGCTTCCGCCGGAGTCGTAGCTGAAACCGCCGCCTCCCCCGCCGCCGTAATCGTAGTCGTTTGCATCGAACGCGGATATACCCGCACAGAGTATCACAACCGCCGCAAGTCCGGCGGCAATAATCGCGATCAGCTTTTTCATCGTGCTTCTTCCTCCTTTGCTGCGTCTTATCACGGATCCTGCTTATACATAATACCGCACAAAGCGCGGCGGTTTTGTGCGGTACAGTATCAACGGATCATAATTCAACGCCGTTCTGTCTGAGAAGCTCTCTTGCGCTCTCCACGGAGTCGATCCCGGTCGGGTTCTTGATAGGTGCAAATTCATGCTCCCTTATAACCTCGTAAGGCAGACAGGTCGAAAGCTGATGTATCATATCAAGCACAAGCTGCTCGAACTTGAATCCGTTCGGTTCTGTCGGCTTTACAAGAGCACCGGTCTCGTCGAGGTACGGTATCTTCTTCTTTACAACGTGCAGAGGCATACGGTCGTCAGTAACGCTTGCAAGCTCGCCGGTGCGGAACAGATAATTGAGTATAACACCGTAGTTGTAAGCAGGCTCGCCGTTCTCGTCCTTCGCGTTCATCATATCGTCGGACAGCTCATAGTATTCAACGATAGACGGTCTGCCGTCCTCAAGGCACATAACGCCGACCTTCTCATCGGGGGCTGCCTTGCGCACTACCTTCGCGCCGACCGAAACATCAGCAAGAACCGTAGCTCCCACGAAGCACGGGTCGCAGATACGCTGGAGAACGTTGTCAACAGCGAAAATGTCAATCCACTCAATGCCTTCATCGGTGAGTATCCTGTCAAGTCCGGCGCGTACCATTGAGGAATACCAGCCCGCGTTTCCGTTCGGGGAGGTAGAGATGCGGTCCTTGGCTTCCATATACAGCTTGCCGTTGTAATCGCACGCCGGAGCCATATCCTGCTTGAAGAAAACTATCCTGTCAGCCTTATAGCCGAAGTAATTCATCTCCTTGAAGAATTTCACGGTAGCGTCGTGGTTCTTCTCGCTCGTCATAACGAAAAGCCTTATCCATGTATCGGCAGCCTTTACCGTATCGAGCAGATTGGTGATGATACGCTCAAAGATGTAAACGTGCTTTGTAATACCGATATCATACATTCCCTTAGGATTGTCGGAACCGAGACGTGTTCCCATACCGCCCGCAAGCAGCAGAGCCGCGGTCTTTCCGGCCTTTATAGTCTTAATTCCAACGTCATAAAGCTCTTTCTCGCGAGCTTCGATCTCCGGACGCTGCATAGCGGCAAGCGGAGAGAATGAACCGCGCTTGTCGGACGCTCCTTTGCCGATCTTTCCGAGTACGGAGAAATCCGTCTCCTCGACCTGCTTTATCAGCGCAGCCTTCTGTTCCTCATCAAGCTCGTCGTAATATTTGAAAATGTGCTCCTGCCCTATTGCGGACATCTTCTTTCTTGCTTCTTCGTAAGTCATTTGCCTTTTCCTCCGTTTTGGTTTTTATTGTCAAGCTGTCGGCAAGATCTTTGATTAAACCATCCTATATTATATCAAAAAGTACAGCTAAAGTCAATGCTTTTGTCAAAATCGGATAAACCTCCGCAGCGTTTTATCGCTCCGGTTCATAACAGAACAGTAACAACCGGCTCACGGCACGCATACAATAAAAAAGCCGATCGGCAAATCATTGAAAGGAAGCGATCACATGAATTACAGCGAATGTGACAGAAATGAAAAGTCTGTTCCCGTCAACGAGCGGGTCGGATACGCTTATGTGCCTTTCCAGAAGCTCGGACGCGTTTATACTCCGGAAAAGGCTATGGTACAGGGTACGATCTTCCCGGAGCTCGACATAGGGCTCGGAGAGTATGAGAGGGGGTTATACGATGGAAAATAACAGACCTCAGATGACCTCGGCACAGCTTATGCGAAAGCTGTGTGAAGCAATGTTCTACATGACAGACCTCAACCTTTATCTCGATACTCACCCGGATGACCAGAAGGCACTTCGTATGTTCGGTGAAGCAAGCAGAGGCGCGAAAGCGTGCTTTGACGCGTTCGAGAAGCGGTGCTATCCGCTCACGGCGGCTTCCGCAGACTGCGACGATGACTGGGAATGGCTCGTCGGCGTCTGGCCGTCACAGAAAATGGCATAAGGAGGGCTGACGTATGTTCATATTCACAAAAATGACACAGATACCCGTAAGGATAAACAACAAGAACCCGAAACTGGCAAGTTATATACTTTCACAGTACGGCGGTCCCGACGGTGAGCTCGGCGCATCTCTGCGATATCTTTCACAGCGTTTCGCGCAGACTGACAAATGCGGTATTGCGCTGCTTACGGACATAGGCACGGAAGAGCTCGGACATCTGGAGATGATCGGGAGCATAGTTACACAGCTCACAAAGGGCGAAGGAGCAAAGAGCTTCGACCGCTACGGAGCCGGAGACTACTACATCGACCATGCAAACGGCGTTTATCCCGCAAGCGCGTCCGGTGTACCGTTCACGGCAGCGTATATGCAGAGCAAGGCAGACCCTATCGCAGATATTATGGAGGATATGGCAGCAGACGGCGACACTTCACAAGTACAGCAAAAACACCCTTTCAACAATGCACAATTGGCATCGGAAGCGCCGCCCCGGATCTGTGGGCGGCTTTCTTCTATTGACCGGTGCATCGCCTCGGATAGTTATTCCCTGCCAAGTATGGTAAAAATAAACCGCACAGAGTGTTAATTCTGTGCGGTTCAATCGGACCGGCGGCTGTTTTATTGCGTGAGATCGGCTCACTGCCTGCTCTCACGCTTTTTCTTTTCTCTCTTTTCGATATACAGCAGATTATCCGCGACCGTTATCGCGCTTTGCAGATCGTATCCGGTGTGTATGACCGCTTCATGCACACCGAGCGAGATGCTGAATCTGTACGGCTTGCTGCGCCTGCTGTTGAATTCATTTATGAACCTGTCACGCGCGGCGAGAATATCCCACGGACGAAGAACTCCGCCGGACGGGATAAGCGCGGCGAATTCGTCTCCGCCCATTCTGCCGATGACCGCGTTTTCACCGAGTATTTTGTACAGGCACTTTGCGACGAGTCTGATACAGCTGTCTCCTTCGTCGTGACCGAATGTATCGTTGACCTTCTTAAGATCGTCCATATCGGCATAGCATACGATGTACGAACTCTCAGTGCTCCCGTTTATCATCTTCTCAGCCTCGGTATAAAATCCCCGGCGGTTGTTAGTACCGGTCAGCTCATCTATTTTGGACTGCTTTTCAAGCGCAAGATTTTTAATGTACAGCTCAGACAGGAGCGCCGCCTGCTTTTTCATGGCATCAAGCGTTCTTACCGCGGAACTCAGCTGATATGTCACAAGCTCCAGCTCATCGAAAAAATACTCATTGTGCGGTTCAAGCAGGGCAAGACCGTATTGCGTCTCGGCAGTATAAAGATCGGCGGCGATAAGGGTATGCTGTCTGTCCGCATCAAGATACTTGTTGCAGAATACAGCGGGCGTGCCGGTCTTCTGCTCGTTCTGCGGCACATTGTAAAGCTGTCCGCCGTAGCTGTAGGATTTGAACAGCCATGACAGCTTTTTCGGAAACCGGTCGCCGGGCGTATGTATTATCGGCTTTTCGTGGATATACAAAAACGCAGTGTCGGCACCGATACAGCTGAGCTGTTTCATTATCTGCGCGTATCCCGTTTCCGCATCGCTGCCGAACATCAGAGTATCACGGATAAATATATTTTCGAGGTGCGTGCGTTCCTCATACTTTTCGACGGTATAGCTTTTCGGGATATCGGATTCATCCGTGGAATTATATGCCGGCGGACTGGAATCTCTCGGAATGAATCTTGTTTCGATGCAGTGACGGTCATCGGATTTTCCGTCAAGGAAATTCACCGCTTTTTCAACCGCAGCGGCACCAAGCTGCTCGGTATCGGCACGGACAGACGAAAGCGCGGGAGTCAGACGCCGGCAGAACGGAAGGTCGTCAAATCCGACAACGGCAATATCCCTGCCGACCGCTATTCCCTTTTCGGCAAGAACTTCATACAGCTTTGACGCGATCACGTCATTTACACACAGCACCGCGTCAAGACCGGGATTCTTAGCAATGAACGGACGGGCATCATAAATGCTGTCATGCGCGGAATCACACTCGGTCACATAATCGGGATTATACTCTATCCCGTGCCGTTCAAGGCTTTTCTTGTAGGAGTCAAACCTCTCCGCACATTCGGAATTGTTCAGGTCACCTGCCATAAATCCGATATTCCTTCTGCCGGAACCGACAAGATGATCCACCGCCGCGGCAATACCGGAATAATTGTCATATTGCAGATAATCATAACCCTCGACTTCGGAGGCGACACTGAGCACGGGAACGTCACCGAGACTGTCGAGGAATTTCTTTCTGCGTGCCGTGTCAAACGTGTACGCAACAGTCCCCACGGCTGCTATAAGATAATCGAGCTTTGCGGAAGCCGCGATGCTGAACAGAACATTGTACTGATATTCGTATTTTGTGTCGTACTGCTCGTACTTGCTGTTCAAACCTATGTATTTCCCCGGGAATATAATAAGGTCGGCACCAAGCTCTGCGGCGCGCTTCATGGCACCCTTTGCGAGGCTGTTGCTGAATGTGTCGGTGATGTTACCGACAAGAAGACCGATGTTGTATCTCTCTTTTTTCATAACAGATAAACCGCCCTTTTCAATATAGAATGATTTCATTTTGGCAAAAGCCGTTCGGACATTTGACGGGGACGCGTTCATTATACCATAAACCGATCAGATTTTCAATAGACCGACCGCAATAATGACACCTTTTACGGGCGTGAAAATGACATCTTTTTCACAACACAGGATAAACGATGAACCGGTTCAGTGGTTACACTTCCGTTACAGGCGGAAGTGTATGCAGCGTCAAATTATCAAAAATAACGGCATCCCGGCTCTGTTTTTGTGCAATATGCACTGATATACGCACCTGTACTTTAATTATGTTTTAAGTAAATTAAATTAAGTTATAATTCTTCGACATAACAACATATTTTACAAATCCGGGATATGATGTTATATATTTCTAACAGAAATAGTGTCATTTTCCGGTTTTTTCAAAAAAATATATTGACGCTTTCCAATTTTCAAGTTATAATTTAAGTAAGGTTTCGGGTTTTATTACCTAAATCGATCAAACAAATCAAGACTGAAACGAAAGGAAAAGCAATATGAAAATGAAGAAGATCTTATCCGCAGCGGTAACATCGGCACTCCTGCTCTCAATCGCAGGCTGCGGAACATCAGCACCCGCTTCCACGACCGCCGCAAACACAGAGGCTCCGAAGACTGACGACACAACAACGACCGCAGCAGAAGCTGCCGCAACAGAGGCTGCCGCTACCGAAGCGGCTCCCGCTACAGACAGCGGCGAGAAGCTCACCCTCAAGGTACTCACCTGCCGTACAGACCGCGTTCAGGACGGTCACCTCGACGAGATAACAAAGGCTTTCGAGGACGCGAACAACTGTGACGTTGTATATCAGGGCTACACCGATTATGTGAGCGATGTATCCACAATGATGAACACCACCGACTACGGCGACGTTCTCTTTATCCCGGACACGGTAAAGCTCTCCGACCTCTCCAACTTCTTTGAACCCCTCGGCTCCTACGACGAGTACAAGGACAAGTACAACTGGGCAGATGCCAAGATGTATGACAACACCGTTTACGGTATAGCTCACCGCGGCAACGTTTCCGGCGGTATCTGCTACAACAAGAAAGTATGGGCAGATGCAGGCGTTACCACTCTCCCGACAACCCCCGAAGAATTCATCGAAGATCTGAAGCTCATCCGCGACAACACGGACGCTATCCCCTACTACACAAACTTTGCTGCCGCAGACTGGACACTCGTTCAGTGGGCTGCGCTCGTTCTCTCCGCTTCCGGTTCACCTTCTTATGAGAATGACCTTCTCATCAACAAGGAGGATATCTTCACTCCCGGCGGTGCTTACTACAACGTATATAAGCTGATGTATGATGTATTCAGCGACCCGACACTTATCGAGGAAGACCCCGCAACAACCGACTGGGAAGGCTGCAAGCCCGCTATCAACAACGGTCTGATCGGTACAATGGTAATGGGTTCATGGGCAGTTTCGCAGTTTGCGGAAGCCGGCGATCATCCTGAAGATATCGGCTATATGCCCGCTCCGTTCTCTGTAAACGGCAAGCAGTACGCACAGTCTGCTCCCGACTACTGCTTCGGTATCAACAAGAACAGCTCCGACGCTGTTAAGGAACTCGGCAAGAAGTACATCACATGGTACATCGAAGAGTCCGGTGACGCTGAAGCGGAAGGAAGCATCGGAACACTCAAGGGAAGCAAGATGCCCGATTACCTCGAAGCATTCCAGAACTGCGAACTGTTCGTAGCAGAGCCCGCTCCCGACGGACTTGTAGGCGTATTTGACGCTATAAATACCGACTCTCAGGTAGGTACATGGGCAGGCGATGCCGCTAACTTCAAGATCCAGATCGCGGAAGCGGCTATATCCGGCAAGGATTTCAGCGCTGTTGAAGCTATCTACGCAGACAACAACCAGAGATGGGCAGAGACAAGAGACGCCAATGCGGAGCTTGCCGCTTATCTTGCAGGTTAATCCGTTTTCTTCATACATTTTCATTTTCTCCCCTTCCGCGGTTCCGGGCATAAGCCCGGGACCGCGGATATTCCGAAGGAGCGGGCATATCCTGCTCCGCTTCTTCGGAATGTCCGCATATTTCGGAACAACAGCTGCCATAAGACAGCTATTGATGACACATTATATATAAATGAAAGGAAAGAAAGCTATGGCTGCACCCTCCGGAGCAAACATCAAAAAGAAAAAAAGCATATCCGAATGGCTTCACGGCTACACGGGACAGAAATACACGACAACGATAATATTTCTGCTTATCCCGATAGTGCTGATGATACTGTTCACGATCATTCCCGCTGTGAATATGGGAATATTCAGCTTTCAGGAACGCGACCAGTTCGGAGCAAGCGTCAAGTGGGTCGGTCTTGACAACTACAGGACACTGTTCTCGGACACAAGCTATTTCCAGACTTTCATCAATTCCATATACTATTTTATAGGCTCATTCGTTCAGCAGGCAATAGCGCTTCTCGTCGCGACTATCCTCTGCACCAAGGTCAGATTCGCAAATCTCTTCAAGGGTATAATCTTCTTCCCCTATATGATGAACGGCGTTGCGGTATCTCTGATCTTCCGCCGTTTCTTTCAGAAGGGCGACGGCATAACCAATACCGAAGGCACTCTGAACAGCATACTGATGCTGTTCGGCGCGGATCCTGTCAAGTGGCTGTCAAATACCGACATAGTGAACTGGTGTCTTGTTTTCGCTTCTGTATGGCGCTACATAGGATTTGACATCATCATGTATATCGGCGCGATCCAGTCTATCTCCCCCGATATCTACGAAGCCGCCGATCTTGACGGCGCAAACTCGTGGCAGCGCTTCCGCTATATCATATTCCCCGGCATACGTCCGATAATCGCGCTTCAGCTCATACTTGCGATAAAGGGCTCCATCTCCGTATTCGAGATACCCTACATCATCACCGGCGGACGCTTCGGAACAAGCACATTCGTAATACGGACGATCGACACCGCGTTCACATATCAGCACGTCGGGCTTGCATCTGCAATGGCGGTGGTCCTGTTGGCGATAATACTGATAGTTACGGCAATACAAAAAGCGATATTCAGGGAGGATAAATAGAATGGCAGATATCAGAACTCCGGCTATCGCAGAGGAGCTGAACGGCACCGATGCTCTTGCGGAATTCCGCAGAAATCATCAGACTTACAAATTCAAGGAAACGCCCAAAGCTGTCCGTATATTATTCATCTTTCTTAAATATCTTGTGCTTATCACGGGCTGTCTGCTTGTTATACTGCCGCTGCTGGTAGTACTTCTCGGCGCGTTCAAGACGCATGACGAATATATCACAACTAACGTATTCGCTTTCCCGGCCGATCCGCAGTGGAGCAACTTCGTCACTGCGTTCATGGACGGCGATGTACTCCGCGGACTTCTCAACACCGCGATAATACTTGTGATATCCTGCGCGGGAACCATAATCACAGGAACAATGACGGCGTTCGTTCTCCAGCGCTTCAACTCTCTGTTTACACGCGCGGTCAAGACGGTATTTCTTGTTGCTGCGCTTCTTCCGAACATTTCCATGCAGGTCACGGTATTCCAGGTGATAAACTCGCTCGGACTGTACAACTCTATATGGGCTCCATGCATTCTGTATATCGGTACGGACATCATATCTATCTACATATTCATGCAGTTTCTCGACAACATTTCCGTATCGCTCGATGAAAGCGCATTTCTTGACGGTGCGAGCTATTTCCGGATATACAGGAGCATAATCCTTCCGATGCTGCGCCCCGCAATCGCTACCGTGCTTGTAATCAAGTTTGTCGGCATTTACAACGACTTCTACACCGCGAACCTCTATATGCCCGCAAAGGAGCTCGGCGTTGTCTCCACTGCCCTCTACCGCTTCATCGGTCCCTACGGCGCAAAGTGGGAGATAATCTTCGCAGGTATCATCATCTGCATTATCCCCTCGCTCATCATCTTTATCACGCTCCAGAAATTCATATACTCAAACCTCGTTGCAGGCTCCGTTAAGGAATAGTTCCTTTACTCAATGCACAATCCACATAAACCGGACAGCAAATCTGTTCAAAGAAGTATTTATCAAAACCCGATGCGGATAATCAATTCCGCACCGGGTATTATTCTGTCCGCAGATAAGACGGGAATCCGTAATGTAATAACAGGAACGGGCTTCACATATAATTGACAGAATCAGAAATACGGAGGATATATCATGATCGAAAATATCTATACATCGGACAGCCAAGCCGGAATGAAAAGCAAATTCAACGAATTGTTCGCAGAATATATAAATCTTATCGAAAGCAGCCAAAATTGTTCAGACAGCTAATATTTCCGAACGGACAGCAATGAATACAAACCGGCATTCAATACGAATTTCCGCTGAACCGTAAAAGAAAGCAAAGGCTTCCGATCTCGTCACGATTCAGATACGTCGCCGCAGACGACACCACAAATGTGAATTGTGCATTGTGAATTATGCATTGTTAAAGTGCAGGTGATATGAAAATGGGTACGAGCAGAAACAGAGTCGGGATATACTGCCGGCTTTCACAGGAGGACAGGAACAAGTCAAGAACAGATGACGACAGCGAAAGCATAAAGAATCAGAAGCTGATGCTCACAGAGTACGCAGTCAGCCGCGAATGGGAGATATACAGCATATATTCCGACGACGACTATACCGGAACAGACCACAGCCGCCCGGAATTCAACCGCCTGCTGAAAGACGCGGAAAACGGCATGATAGATATTATTCTCTGCAAATCCCAGAGCCGCTTCACAAGGGATATGGAGGATGTCGAGCATTATATCCACGGGCTGTTCCCGCAGTGGGGTGTCCGCTTCGTGAGTGTTGTGGACAATGCCGACACGGATATCAGAGGCAACAAGAAATCACGGCAGATAAATGCTATGGTTAATGAGTGGTATCTTGAGGATATGTCGGAAAGCATAAAGGCGGTGCTGACAAGTCACCGCAAAAACGGGAAATTCATCGGAGCCTTTGCCCCCTACGGCTACCAAAAAGACCCGGCGGACAGATCTCACCTCATACCCGATGAACCCGCGGCAAGCGTCGTAAGAAGGATTTTTTCGCTCTATATACAGGGCTTCGGAAAAGGTACTATCGCCAAAATGCTGAACGAGGAAGATATCCCCTGCCCTTCACGCTACAAGAACGAAAACGGTCTCGGATACAAGAATCAGCACTGCAAAGGCAGTCCACTATGGCGGTATTATTCGATCAGCAGCATCATCGGCAACGAAGTTTATATAGGCAATCTCGTGCAGAACAAATCACACAGCGTTTCATACAAGACAAAGAAGAAAAAGCCAACCGGCAGAAGCGAATGGATAAGAGCCGAACATACGCATGAGCCTGTCATAGATATCAAAACATGGGAGCTTGCACAGACCGAGGCGCGAAAACGCGGCAGACAGGAAAGTCCGGCGGCAGCACCCGTTAATATCTTCTCCGGAAAGCTCGTGTGCGGAATCTGCGGCGGCAGTCTCGGCAGGCACAAAAGCAGCCGGAATGTTGTGGATTATCGCTGCAATACCCACAGATACGACAGCACAAAATGTCCGGGGACGCGGATAACTCACAGGCTGCTTTACGGTATGATCCTCGATTCCTTCACCCGACACGCCGCACTGCTTGCCGACCCGGACGAGATCGCCGCTAATATCGGGTCAAACAATGACGCGGAACAGTACGCAGAAAGGCTGAGATCGGCTGTCGCGGAAGCCGGAGCAAAGGAAAAGCAGATACTTGAAGCGCAGAAATCTCTGCTTTTAAGCAAAGTGAGAGGCGAACTTTCCGAGGAAAACTTCCGAGTGCTGTACGTTTCGTTCAGCGATGATCTTGAACGCTGCCGCAGGACGACAGAAAACCGTACAGCCGAGCTTGAAAAGCTGCGTGACAGAAAATGCGGGACCGATCTGCACAGACAGGCTGCGGAACGGTATCTCGGATCAGGACAGCTCGATAAGGCGATCATAAACCTTTTCATAGACAGGATAACGGTAATGCCCTCCGAGCCGTACAGCCGGAAAGCACATCTGTCAGTGTACTGGAAGTTCTGACAGCATATACCGTGTTAC
>CACZGM010000051.1 GCA_902780695.1 uncultured Ruminococcus sp.
CCCGTCACGATTTAAAAATTATCGCCGTAGGCGATACCTCAATTATTCACTTTTCACTATTCACTATTCACTATTCATTATTCACTTCCATACAGCTGTCCAAGAAGGCGGTAGTACCACGCCGCCGATCCGGTGTACGCAGACCAGCCGCCGCGTCCCTTGCACTCCGGATTGGTATAGATGTCCGCGGACATGAAGTAAGGCTCGTTGCGGTAGGAAGCGCCTCGTTCCGCCGGGCTGAGCGCAAGCGCCAGCTTTTCCGCAGTCTTGCGGTCGCCGCTGTGCAGAAACGCAAGAGCCAGCCACACAGCAGCATGGGTGTACTGCGCGCCGTTTTCGCGGACCCCCTCCGGGTAGCCGCGAACGTAGCCGGGATCCTCTGCGGAATCCTCGCTGTACGGCGGCGTAAACAGAGCTACAAGCCCGGATTTCGGATCGTACAGCTTTTCATAAGCCGCGTTCAGCGCACTGCGGCGCTTTTCTCTGTCCGGGAGTCCGGCAAGCTCCGCGAACGCCTGAGGCAGAAGATCGATCTCACAGCACTCGTTTCCCTTCGCTCCCATTTTCGCGCCGTTGTCATAAAAAGCACGCAGATAATACCCGTTCTCATAAGCCTCGTCCTCAACCGACGCGGCAAGCAGCGAAGCTCTCCTTTCGAGTTCCGCAGCATATCCGTCGTCACCGAGCGCCCTCGCAAACGGCACAAACAGTTTTACCGTCATGACATAGAACATCGACAGCCATACACTCTCTCCCATTCCGTCCTCGCCCACGCGGTTATAACCGTCGTTCCAGTCGCCGCTGCCTATCTTTATCATAGAATGCGGACCCGTCCGGTAGCACCGGTCAAACGACTTTTTGCAGTGCTCGTAAACGCTTGCCGACATTCCGCTCTGCGTCACGGTCATATACCGTTCACGCGCACTGCCGAGCTCCTCCCCCGCGATATACGGCACGGCTTCGTCCCATATATCCACATCGCCGGTCACCCGCGCGTATTCGGCGGCGGCATACGGCAGCCACATCATATCGTCCGAGCAGCGCGTGCGTATTCCCTTTTTGCCTTTTCCCGTTTCATGCCACCAGTGAAGCACGTCTCCGGAGGGGAACTGCGAACCGCAGCAGCGCAGTATCAGCCTTTTAGCCTCGGTCGGAACAAAATACACTGCTGCCGTGCTGTCCTGAAGCTGATCGCGGAACCCGTAAGCCCCGCCGTTCTGATAGAATCCGCTTCTCGCCCGCATACGGCAGCCGAGTATCTGCCACGGCAGCCACACATTGTACAGCCGGTCGAGCGTATCATTGCCGCTTTTTATAGTCGGGTGCAGCTCATACCGCGGGATAAATTCCTCCGGTACGGCATTCAAGACGGCATCAGCCATACTGTCCGCACCGTCATTTCCGTAGCACAGCGAGAATTTCAGCTCCTGCGTCCCGTGCGCGGGTATGCTCACCTTCGCCGTCACGGCGGCACAGCTCCCGGCGAAGCTGCGTACCTCACCGTTCACCTCACCGGCAAGAAAACGCTCGCGGTCGCAGGTCAGCGCACAATCGGAGCCGTCCGGCGTGCGGCATACTATCACCGCTTCACCGTCAAACTCCGGATTTGTGCGGTTTTTTATAAAGATACGGTTTTTCCCGCGCCTGTAAGAAAGTGCAGCCCCGCAGTTCGTCGTGCTCCTGTCCCACGACAGCACAGGCTCGGTATAATATGACACCGCGCACTGCTTTTCAAGATCGCCGTTATTTGTGATCTTAACGGTCAGCAGCTTTCCCATGCCCTTTTGCAGAACACGGACTTCCGTGCGGAATTCAAGCCTTCCTATCCTTGAAAGATAATCGGCGGCGCAGGGAGAGAACACCGCAGTGCTGCCGGCAATGATGTCGTAGTACCTGCCCAGCCCTTTTACAAGCAGCATTTCGCCGCCGTTGTCACGCATGATGTCGTTATACCACGGCGTGAGCTTGTTTTCACGGCTGTTCATCGCGTAGGTAAAACCGAGCGAATTCTGCGTGACGACGCAGCCGAACTCCGGGGACGCTATGATATTGCAGAAAGGGTGACCCTTTGACTTCACGACATACCCGCTGCCCCGGAAGCCCTCCGACACACCATTATCGAGCGGTTCCGCGGGAATGATATCCGCAAGTCTGCCGGGCGGTACGCGCTCTTCTGTCTTTCCGAAAACGCAGACCGCCGATCTCGTCAGAAAAGCAAGCTCTTCCGAGGTAAGCTCCGAATACAGAACGGGATATATGCACTTTGTTCCGGCAGTGCGCAGGAACTGAGCCTCCGACTTATCGGAAACGGACTCGCACAGCATTATCACATCTATCGGCATACCGCAGCCGAACATTCCCTCCGCCATCAGAGCCGCGGCTTCGCCGTCCCTGCCCGCACCGAGGCGGTATATAACTATCGGTCTGGCACCGCTTATACCGAGCTTCCACAGTGTGTCTATGCCAAGCTCCGACTTTGCTTCAAGTATTTCCTCGGAAAACACGTTTTTGCATATCGCAGCCGGCAGCATTCGCCGTGCGAGCCTTCCGGCAAGCGTAGATTTCGGCAGGGGCGAGACCGCTTCCGCATACTGTGCGTCACTGTCCGGGACACGCTCCGCACGCCTTATCGCAGCGGCAAGCTCCGTCACCTCGTCACGGGAATCTCCGCAGCAGACAAACAGCCCGTTCCGGTATGTCCCGCCGGCGGGGATATCCGCCGACATACGGACGAATATGCACGGTGACGGCACAGAGCTGTTGTCGCAGCCTTTGAGGGCGAATCCTTTCGAGAAGTCGAGCGGTTTTCCGTATGTCAGCACATTCTCCCGCGAGAAGGAATAAATAACGGTTCCCGGTTCGCGGAAGCCCGCCGCGAGCCACGTTTCCTTCCCGCTTTCACGGTCTCTGCGTCTCGCAAGGAAAAGCGAACTGCCGCGGTCATACTCGGTACGAAGAAATAGATCCGCAAAAGCCGGGTGAGCAATGATATCTTCTTCCTTGGCGAGAGCGGGACGCAGATAGAAGTACAGCTCCGCTTTTCTGTCGGCTGAAATGGCGTTATCCACTGTGATCTCGCGTATTACCGCCGCCTTTTCACCGAACGGATATACCTTCATGCCGCAGGAGAGCCCCGCACATTCCGCAAAATATTCCGACGAGTTCTCGCTGAATACGACGCTGCGCTTTATGGGAGCGCCCTTGTCGAACTGCGTCATATAGAACGGTATTTCAAGATCACCCTCTTTTATGCCGGCGAACAAACCGTCCGGACGGCGCAGGTGATCGCGTATCGGATATGACACCGCCCTGCCGTCATACCTGTCCGCGCACAGTCCTGTATCGGACATGAACAGCGCGATACGGCGGTTGGCTATGACATTGAACCGCGGGCGCAGGACCGAGAAATCGGTGTAGTATTCGCTGCGGTCATCTGCTGCGGTACGGTCGCGCAGCTTTTCGATATCCACAACTACCTCGCCCGCCATTACTCTTTCTTCGAGAAGCTCGTCCGCTCTCTGCATGGTTTCGTCCGACATAAACAGTTTTCTTAACCTCCCCGCGCAAAGCGTGTTTGTAATACCGCAGATACTCATTCCGACATGGTGAGCCATGTGACTGCGCACTACGGCGGCAGCCGCGCCCGTTCTTGCCCCGGTGAGATCGACGGCTTCATAGAGTCCGTATTTCGTGTGCGAAAACGCCTTGTCCGCGAGCCGCGCAAGGTTTTTCATACAGGCGGAGAAACTGTAGGACAGCGCGAGGAACGTAGAGTAGGGGCTTATGACATACTCCCTGTCCATTCCTCCGCAAAGAGCCAGCTTCTGTACACCGTGTGCCTTGTACTGATAGTTGAGGTCGCGGTCAAAGGCATAATACCCGCTTTCGGACACACCGAACGGCAGGTGCATCTCCCGCCCGCGCTGCTTCTGACAGTGTACCGCGTAGCCCAGCGCCTCATAGCAGAGGCTCCCGCGTTTGGATTCAAGCAGCAGCTCCGGCATAAAATACTCAAACATAGTCCCCGACCACGCTATGGGACCCGCATAATAGCCGCTCCTGCTCATAACGCGGGAAAGCGCCCGCCAGTGTGATTTATCGGCTTTTCCGCGGGCTATGGCAAAAAAGCTGAGCATTCTCGCTTCGGACATCAGCATATCATAGCAATTCGGCGCTTTCCTGCCGGTGTCGGAGTTTATGCCGACTGAGAACAGCTTTCTCGTCTTGTTGTAGAACACTTCGATATCCGCGTCGGCTATAAGGCGTTCCGTCCTGCGTACAAGAGGACTTTCCGGCATATCCTCGGCAAGCTTGCTGTGTACGGCTACGAGGCAGCAGAGAAAATTGCCGCTGTCCACCGAGGACACGAACGGGTCTATGACCGTAAGTTCGTCCGTGGAATACCAGTTATACAGGCTGCCCTTATATTTCGGCAGACGCTCCACCGTACTTATCGTCCTGTCTATAAGAGTTTCAAGCCGCGCGGAATCTATAAATCCCAGCTCCTCGGCACAAACACAGGAAAGCAGATACATTCCGATATTGGTGGGGGAGGTGCGGTGAGAGACACGGTAAACGGGCGAATACTGCACGTTATCCGGCGGGAGATAGTTTTCCTCCGCGGTGACGTGGTCGGTATAGAAACGCCATTCCCGGCGGGCTTCCTCAGTGAGCAGCTTCCGCTCGTTCTCCTTTATCGGCTTCGGTTCTGTGCGGAAGACTTTGTCGCACACGACCGCTGCAGGCAGACAGCAGGCCGCAAGCAGCCCTATAACAACGGAGAAGATGTTTCCGAAATAAACGCTCACCCCGAAAAGAAGTACGCCGAGCGCACACGACGGTATCATTCCGAGCCAGCCGAAGGTGTCTGTTCCGTCAAACGCGGAGGCCGTCTGCCATTCGAGAAGCCTTCTGCCCGTTATCATACGCCAAACCGTCCGGAAGAACGCGTCCAGTCCGAGCAGGGAATTCCTGCCCATAAAGACGATCTCCGCGAAGATGCGCGTGACGAGCTGACGGGTAAGTGAGGTGATCGGCGCGTAGAACTCGCGGGTATTCGAGAAGCCCATTCCCCGTATAGCGGCAGGTATCAGCCCGAGAATGAACGGCAGAGTGAGAGAAAGCACGGATATCACCGCAGGCAGCACCGAACCCGCTCCCTGCACTCCGACCGTAAAGAAAATCGTCAATAAAGCGTTCAGCGGTGTGAGAGCGCGGCGGACATTGTCGCTCAGCTTGTATTTGGTGAGCAGAGACAGGTCTTTGCGGAAGATCAGCGGCAGGTTCTGTATATCGCCGCGGATCCAGCGGTGACTGCGTCTGAAATAGCCTCTCGTCGTGGGCGGCATACCGTCGCTGAACTCAACACCGCCGCAGTATGCGGTGCCGAGTATGCCGCCCTCTATTATATCGTGGGAAAGGACGCGCTCCTCGGGCAGTTTACCGGCGCACTCGCGGTAATAACGCCCGGTGCGGATAAGTCCTTTGCCGGTAAAGGTACCTTCTCCGAAGCAGTCAAAGTAAAGCTCCGATGAAAGGCTGTCATATACGCTTGCACCGGAGCATCCGCCCGTGCCGAAAAGCCGTGTGAGCCCGGTGCGCAGAGACGAGGACAGGGAAGTGGTTATCCGGGGCGCGAACACGCCGTATCCGCTGTTGCACGGGTGGATCGCCGCCGCTATAAGTGCGTTTATGCTGTCCATGAGCGGCATGGTGTCGTAATCGAGCGTGCAGACGAACGGCACGCCGATATAGCCGGAAATGTCCCCGTACACCGCACCGAAATCATGCTCGCCGCCGCAGATATAGGCGATAAGATCTTCGACGGCTCCGCGTTTGCGCTCACGGCCCTGATACATACGCTGTGTGCGGCTGTAGGAGCGCTTGCGGAAAATAACGGCTGTCTTTCCGTCGGACGCGCCGAACGCCGAAGCCGCCGCACCGAGAATAGCCTTGTCTCCGGGCATTTCCTTTGCCTCCGAGGGCGGAAGGTCACAGAGCAGGCAGAACCTTATGTTCGGGGATGGATTTTTGAGCCGTGCACGGTGCAGACGCTCCAGCCCGTCGGTTATATCCTTTTCGGAGGACACAAGGACGGACAGCGCGCAGACGGCCTCGTAGTTTTCAGCTTCGGACAGCTTTGCGGAGGGAATATCGCACGCTTTCGAGTTACGGAGCAGAAGCGCGTCTGTCAGTGTCTTTGATACGGCAGCGGCGGGAGCAAAAACGGCTATCCCGGCGAACCACCCCGCAAGCACCACGGTAAGCGCACATATCCCGAGGGAAAGCGCAAGCTGAACGGCTGTGTAATAATAGGTATTGGCATACGGAAAAAGACGTCGGACATCGGCGCGTATCACCTCGCTGAGCCCGGTGCCGGAATGTCTGGCTGTGATGAGGTATTCCGCGGCAAGACGGCGCTCGTCGATATCGGCAGCCTGTGCGCACCGTGTAGTGTCCGCCCTAAGCATCGCCTTTGTCCGCTCGTCGCTCATCTCATATTCCGGATCTCCGGCATAGCGCAGACACATCGGATTCAGACGTTCGTTGATATAATCCGCGTCAACGTCGGCAGCTGCATAGACGATATCACGCTTTTCGCCGTCCGATGCGGCTTTGAGTATCGCGGCAAATCGCATCTGCCACATAAGCGTCATGAGATCGGCATTGTCGAGAACGTCCGCATATGGGAGCAGAGCCTTGTAAACGCTCTCGGTAGTCAGCTCATCGGTTTCTCCGAGGGCATGGGTTATGAGCGGCAGACTTCCCGCACTGTGGACGCGGTGAGATGGTATCTCACCCGCCAGAGCGGTTATCTCGGCGCACAGCCTGTGGCCGCCTTGTGCCTTCAGGCTTTTGCGCAGCTTTTTCAGCCGCTTTCTGTAAATATCGAGCCTTGTGTACTTCATAAAACACACCTCTGATAATTAAGAATGTATATGCGTGCTTTGGACATGGATCTGAACCGTGATGAAAACGAGTGATCTTTGACACGATCCGGATATGCCGCGAAGCGGACAGCATTATTTCTTCATTCTTAACTGATTTTTTGTATGGTTATTATTGACAGAAATGTTATAATTTATTGCCAAATTTGAAAAAAATGTAATTCGCTATTGATTTTTTTGGTATAATGATGTATAATATAGAAGATATTATAGGTAAATATTATGGTCAAGCGGTAAAATTGCACAAAAGACGCATTTTTTGACCGCTGCCTCTTCAGGAGAATGTGTAGATGAAACTAAAAGGTAAATATTCAGAAAGCGCAGTATTGTACGCGGTGATACTTTCCGTCGCCGCAGTCATATCTATAGCGGTATTCGTTGTCGTGTTCAACATCATGGGCGGAAAAATGCCGGAAATAGGCACAAAGCCCGCAGAAACCACCACAACGGCGGCTTCTGAAACGGAAGCGCCCGAGCCGCAGGCCTATGAGCCCGACCGTGAGCTCGCGGACGAGATGAAGGACGCGGTCATCTCCCTGATCTCAGACAACTATACCGTGCTCAGACTCTATTATATAAGAGGACTCAGCCACAAGGACGAACCCTACGGAAACGCACCTGAGGACGGATATTTCAGTGTTGACAGCGACAAGTACACCTCCCTCGGACAGATAGAAGATATCGTTGACCGCACCTTTACAAAGGATTTCGCGGAAGAGATAAAGACCGATCCGCTCGGCTACGGAGCTATTTACAAGACCCGTGACAACGGCGAGCTCGGCATAATCGCAAACTATACTCCCATGGAGTATAACCGTTCGTGGGAGAATCCGAAGTTCGAGATCGAGCCCAAGAGCGATACGGAGTGCGGAATAAGCCTCAAGCTGCACGAAAAGGCAGATGATTCCGTAGTAAGAGTCAAGGGCGATATGATCAAGACCGATGACGGCTGGAGACTTACCTCCATAATTTTCTGATTTTTGAAATGATGTGTTCCTATGGCAAAAAACAAGAAGGATAAGCCGATCGCCGTTTACGCAGTGGCAAGCCAGATCGGGCTTATCGTCGTGATACCGCTGCTGGTGTTCGTAATCGGCGGGACGTGGCTGGTGGATCATATGGGCTGGCCGGACTGGGTGAATATCATCTTTGTCGCGGCCGGGATAATCTCCATGAGCTGCGGCGCAATGAACTACCTTAAAAAGCTGATAGCTATGTACGACAACAGCGAATCGGGGACGGGAGCCTCCGAGATAAAGCATGACAAGCGCGACCACGACTACTACGACAATTACAGCAGGAAGAAGAAACAGTGAAATTCCGCATTAACCGGTACGCAGCCGAAGAACTTAAGGAAATGCTCCCGTTTCTTGCCGCCGCGGGCGGTGCCGCTGCTGCGTTATGCGCTGTGCCGGGGTTTATTTTCGGCTTTGACTGGAGAATGTTCAGCGGTCTCGCAGTCGGCTGTCTGCTGATGCTCGCAAATTTTGTGATAATAGGCTGCACCGTCGAGAAAGCGGTGCAGTGCCGGGATTTCCGCAGAGCAAGATCCGTCTGTGGCATATCCTACGGCTTGAGATATATCGGGCTGTTCGCAATACTCGCGGCGCTGACCTCACTCGGCGCGATACAGCCGATACCGGCGGTGATACCGCTTTTTTTTCCGAAGATCTATTACACTTTTTTCTATGTGCGAAAGCACGGGAAGGATGATGAAATATGATAGATATGGCTCCCGTCCTTATGGCGGAGGAAAAGACCTTCACCGTTGATGGACCGTTAAAATCAATAGTCTTTGAGCTTTTCGGCAAGGAATGGGTAATAGCCGAGACCGTCATAACACAGTGGATAGTCATGCTCGTGCTCGCTGTGCTGTTTTTCGTACTCGGACGCAACCTGAAGCTCAGGCCCGAAGGCAAAAGACAGGTGATCGCTGAGTGGATAGTGGGCTTCTTCACCGGATATGTTGACGATTCTATGGGCGCAAAGTACAGAAAGCGCTTCGCCCCGTACATAGGCGCACTGTTCTGCTTCATCATATTATCCTGCCTTATGGGTCTGTTCGGACTCAAAAACCCGACCTCGGACGTTTCCGTAACGGCATCATGGGCGATAATCACTTTCGTTCTTGTACTGTACACGAAGATTAAGACCGGCGGCGTGAAGGGCTATCTGCGCAGCTTCATAGAACCTATGCCGTTCATGCTCCCGTTCAATATAATCGGCGATTTCGCGAACCCTATCGCACAGGCGCTGCGTCTTTTCGGAAACAACGTTTCCGGTATGGTCATAGGCGGACTTGTGTACTTCGCACTGGGCAGCTTCGCGATACTCGTTCCGGCGGTACTGTCTCTGTACTTCGACCTATTCTCGGCAGTAATACAGTCGTACATCTTCATAACGCTGACGATGTCCTATGTGGCAATGGCGGATATGAGCGAGGAATAACGGCAAAACCATCAAGGCTTATTTGGGACGTACAAGCTCCCGTTTAATAAGAAAATACCCTGCTTCGGCAGGCTGAAAGGACAGGTATATTTATGGACAATTTAGGATTTGTATTGGGTGCATCGGCTATCGGCGCAGGTCTGGCTATGATCGCGGGTCTCGGCCCGGGTATAGGCGAAGGTATATGCGGCGGTAAGGCAGTTGAAGCTATCGGAAGACAGCCCGAAGCTTCCGGAGCTATCACAAGACAGATGATAATAGGCGACGCTCTCGCCGAAACGACCGGTCTTTACTCCCTCATCGTAGCACTTCTCCTTATGTACGCTAACCCCTTTATCGGACAGCTTAAGTAAGCGCGTATTCACCGAAAATTACGGAAGGAGCAGTGAAAATGGGTGTTACACTGGCAGCCGGAGAGACTCTCCAGCTGGTTAATATCAACCCCGATACTATCATTTTCACGCTTATCAATACCCTTATCATCTTCCTGCTGTATTTCTTTTTTCTGCATAAGCCGGTAATGAAGATACTCGACGAGAGAAAAGAGAAGATAGCAAACGAGATGAAGGCTGCCGAGGACGCACAGGCTGAAGCCGAAGCGACCAAGGCGGAATATGCCGCAAAGCTTAAGGAATCGAAGGAAGAGGCGGCGCAGATCGTCTCCGCGGCAGTAAAGCGCGCGGGAGAGCGTGAAAATCAGATATTGGCGGAAGCTCAGCAGGAAGCCGCTGCTTTGAAGAAGAAAGCGGAAGAAAGCATAGAGCTTGAAAAGAAGAAAGCTATAAACGAGATCAAGGATCAGATCTCCGATATCGTTATTATGGCGAGCGAAAAGGTCTGCGAAAAGGAAATATCCAAGGCAGACAACGAAGCTCTCATCGACAGATTTATCGCAGAGGTAGGAAAGGAATAAGAACATGGCAGGTTTAGTCGAAAAAACCTACGGCGATGCTCTCTTTGAACTTTTCCTTGAGGAAGACCCCTCGAAGCTCTCGGAAGCTAAGGAGGAGCTTTCCGCGGTAAATTCGGTGATCGCGGAGCTGCCGGAGCTCATAAAGCTCTCAAAGGCACCGACGGTCGGAAAAGAAGAAAAACTCGGTCTTATAAAGGAAGCCTTTGAAGGCAGACTTTCCGGGTACGTCTTCAACTTTCTTATGGTGCTGACCGAGGCGGGCAGACTCGATCATTTCGGGAAGGTGACCGAATATTTCGGCCAGCGCTGCAACGAATACCTCGGCATAGCGGATATCACGGTCGTTACCTGCCAGCCCCTCACGGCAAAGGCAAAAGCCGATCTCTCCGCGAAAATGGAGAAGCTCCTCGGCAAGAAGATCGTGATGAAGGAAGAGATCGACCCGTCGATCATCGGAGGAATCGTCGTAAAGAACGGCAATACTACACTTGACGGCAGCGTGAAGGCAAGACTCCGCGCCCTCAGGTCTGATATCGGCAGCGTTATCTGCTGAATCAATCAATTCTCCCGCCGAAACGGGATGAAAGGAAAGACGAGAATATGGAATTACGCCCTGATGAAATAACAGGTATTATAAAATCCAAGATCAAGGCATTCGATTCAAAGATCACTCTCACCGATACAGGTACGGTAGTTACCGTCGGAGACGGTATCGTTCGTATCCACGGACTTGAGAACTGTATGATAAACGAGCTTCTCGAATTCGACAACGGTGTGCAGTGCATGGCGCTCAACCTTGAGCAGGATTTTGTCGGCGCGGTTATGCTCGGCTCCGATGCCGAGATAAAGGAAGGTTCCAATGTCAAAAGGACGGGCAAGATCATCTCCGTTCCGGTAGGCGACGCACTTCTCGGACGTGTTGTCAACGCCCTCGGCGAACCTATCGACGGCAAGGGACCGATCGTTACGGACGAATACCGCCCCGTAGAAAGAATTGCACCCGGTATCATCACAAGAAAATCGGTAGATACCCCTCTCCAGACAGGTATCAAGGCTATCGACTCGATGATCCCGATAGGACGCGGTCAGCGTGAGCTTATCATCGGCGACAGACAGACGGGTAAGACCGCTATCGCCGTGGATACTATAATCAACCAGAGAGATACGGACGTGCTGTGTATCTACGTTGCTATCGGTCAGAAGGCTTCGACCGTTGCTTCCGTAGTTGAGCAGCTGAAGAACGCGGGTGCTATGGACTACACCATAGTCGTTTCCGCTACTGCTGCGGAGCTTGCACCGCTCCAGTACATAGCGCCATACGCAGGCTGCGCTATGGGTGAATACTTCATGGAGAAGGGCAAGGACGCGCTCATCATCTATGATGACCTCTCGAAGCACGCCGTCGCTTACCGTGCAATGTCGCTGCTCCTGAAGCGCCCGCCGGGACGTGAAGCATACCCCGGAGATGTATTCTATCTCCATTCAAGACTTCTCGAACGTGCGGCTAACCTTAACGAGGATTACGGCGGCGGTTCGCTTACCGCTCTGCCGATAATAGAAACACAGGCAGGCGACGTTTCGGCATATATCCCGACAAACGTCATCTCCATCACCGACGGTCAGATATTCCTTGAGACCGAGCTCTTCAACTCCGGTATCAGACCCGCCGTAAACCCGGGTATCTCTGTATCCCGTGTCGGCGGTTCGGCACAGATAAAGGCGATGAAGAAGGTATCCGGCTCACTTAAGCTCGAATACTCGCAGTACAGAGAGTTACAGGCGTTCTCACAGTTCGGTTCCGACCTCGATGCCGATACAAAGGCAAGACTCGCAAAGGGCGAGCGTATCGTTGCGGTCCTCAAACAGCCGCAGTCCTCGCCTATATCGGTTGAGAACCAGGTCATCATTATCTACGCGGTAATCAACGATTATCTTAAGGATATCCCTGTTGACAGGATCCCGGAATACGAATCGGCACTGTTCGAGCACATGGCAAACGAACATGCCGAGATAATCGACGATCTTAAGAAGAACAAGGTTCTTTCTCCCGACAATGAGGAGAAGCTGAAAGCTGTTCTCAAAAACTTCGCGTCGCAGTTCTGACCGCGGCGCCGATAAAAAATCCACGCAATAAGGAAGGAAGGGATGCAAAATGACCAAATCCGCTTTTGTACTCAGTATAATCTCTATCAGCCTGTCGGCGATACTCGCTGCGGCGGCGGTTTTCCTGATCCTTACAAACAAAGTCGTTTATATCGAAAGCGACCGTTCGTGACGGCTGAGACCGCCACCGATCACTTCCGTGCTGTATGCGCGGATCCTGAAAGGAATGGGATAATTGGCTACAGGCAACATGAAGGACATTAAGCGCCGCATAAAAAGCGTAAGCTCGACAAGGCAGATAACCAAAGCTATGGAGCTTGTCGCCTCGTCAAAGCTCAGGAAAGCAAAGCAGCGCTCCGAAAACGGACGTCCTTACTTTGAAGCGCAGTACGAGCTTCTTTCAGAGATCGCTTCCGTAAAGAAGGATTTCAGCACTATATTCACCGAGCCCCGTGAGATAAAGAACCGTCTGTTCATCGTTATAGCAGGTGACAGAGGTCTTGCGGGAGGCTTCAACTCCAACGTTCTGAAACACGCCGTAGCGGCGCATAAGGACGATGCAGTAAAGCCGAAGATCATCGCCATAGGCAGAAAAGCCGTGGATTTCTTTGAAAAACGCGGATATGAGCTTGTGGGAAGATATCCGTATTTCGCGGAAAAGGCAAAGACCGGCAACTGTATGGATATAGCGCAGATCGCGGGCGATTTGTTCGCGGTCGGTGAGGTCGATGAAGTCGAGCTGTTCTACACGGCATTTGTTTCTCCGCTCGTGCAGACTCCGGAGTCCGCAAAACTCCTCCCGATAGCGAATATCGGCGCGGGGACCGGTGACGACAACGGGCTTATCACTTATGACCCGTCTCCGGAGGCGGTATTCGACAGAGTCGTTCCGAAATTCCTGATGAGTATGATAAGCTGTGCGGTAGTCGAGTCGTTCGCATCCGAGCAGGGCGCAAGACGCACCGCTATGGAAAACGCTACCGACAACGCCGACGAGATGATCGCGAACCTGTCGCTTGTCTATAACCGGGCGAGACAGGAGAAGATCACCAACGAGATCACCGAGATCGTGTCCGGCGCAAACGCGCTCAGCTAAGCAAGTTTTTACGGGAGCGGCGCTCCCTTTACCGGCGGCTTTCGGATAATGAGCCGTAAAATCCCGCGGATATTCACCGCGGCTGAAAGGAAAAAGGCAAAATGGCTGAAAAAAACATTGGTACGGTCGTTCAGATAATCGGCGCGGTACTTGATATCCGTTTCCCGGCGGACTCACTGCCCAATCTGAAAAACGCCATTGAGATCGACAATAACGGACAGCGTCTTGTTGTTGAAGTCGCGCAGCATATCGGCGACGACATTGTACGCTGCATAGCTATGGGAGCCACAGACGGTCTGGTAAGAGGCACTAAGGCAATTGATACCGGAAAGTCCATAACCGTTCCCGTAGGCAAGGAAACACTCGGAAGAATATTCAATCTGCTCGGTGAGCCGGTAGATAATCTTCCCGCTCCCGAGACCGAGGAGCGCTGGGAAATACACAGAGAACCCCCGTCTTATGAGGAGCAGGCTGCCTCCAACCAGGTACTTGAAACGGGCATCAAGGTCGTTGACCTTATCGCGCCGTACCTAAAGGGCGGTAAGATCGGTCTGTTCGGCGGTGCGGGCGTTGGTAAAACAGTCCTTATAATGGAGCTTATCAACAACGTTGCAAAGCAGCACGGCGGACTTTCCGTATTCACGGGTGTCGGCGAGCGTACCCGTGAGGGTAATGACCTTTACAACGAAATGAAGGAGTCCGGAGTTATCAACAAGACCGCGCTTGTTTACGGTCAGATGAACGAACCGCCGGGAGCAAGAATGAGAGTCGGACTTTCCGGACTGACAATGGCGGAATATTTCCGTGACAGAGAGGGTCAGGACGTTCTGCTCTTCATAGACAACATATTCAGATTCACACAGGCAGGCTCGGAGGTTTCCGCTCTGCTCGGACGTATGCCCTCCGCCGTTGGTTATCAGCCTACACTTGCTACGGAAATGGGCGCATTACAGGAGCGTATCACTTCCACGAACAAGGGCTCTATCACATCGGTACAGGCTGTTTACGTTCCTGCCGATGACCTTACCGACCCGGCACCTGCAACTACATTCGCACACCTTGACGCAAAGACAGTCCTTTCGCGTAACATAGCTTCAATGGGTATCTATCCCGCAGTCGATCCGCTGGATTCCAGCTCCCGTATCCTTACTCCGGAGATCGTCGGCGACGAACATTATCAGGTAGCCCGTGCCGTTCAGGCAACGCTCCAGCGTTACAACGAGCTGCAGGATATCATCGCGATCCTCGGTATGGACGAACTCGACGACAACGATAAGCTCATCGTTGCAAGAGCGCGTAAGATACAGCGTTTCCTCTCCCAGCCGTTCAGCGTTGCGGAGCAGTTCACCGGTATGCAGGGCAAATACGTTCCGATCAAGGAGACTATCAGAGGCTTCAAAGAGATCATCGAAGGCAAACACGACGACCTCCCCGAATCCGCATTCCTCTTTGTCGGCACTATCGACGAGGCAGTGGAAAAGGCCAAGTCTATGCAGTCATAACCGAAAGGGCGTGTGGAAATGACACCGTTTAAACTACAGATAATCACTCCCGACGGCGTGATCTTCGACGGCATGACCGATAATGTCATCGTCCGCACTACCGTCGGAGACAAGGGTATCCTTGCGCATCATGAGCCTTATGTTGCGGCGATCACAATAAGCAAGTTCAAGGTAAGGATCGACGGCGAGTTCCGCTACGGCGCTATATCGTCCGGTGTGATAAAGGTCAGCAAGGAAAAGACCGTGATACTCGCGCAGAGCTGTGAATGGGCGGACGAGATAGACGTTGACCGTGCCGTTCACGCAAAGCAGGTCGCCGAGGAGCGGATCACCGAGTATTCTAAGGCAAATGACCACAAGAACCTCGATATCGCGGAATTCAAGCTCAAAAGAGCATTGAACCGACTTGAAATAGCAAAATTGAAATAGTTTCTGATCTCTCCTCTGCCGTCGGCAGGGGAGAATCTGTATTATGAAGGAATTTTCTCAAAAACGTTATATTCACAAAAATGTTTGTGCAATATGTCTATTGACCGGAGATTTGTAATATTATATAATAAAGAATGATGTAACAGCATTATGCTGTTTAATTTAAGGAGGATAAATTTTATGAATTTTAAGAAGACCATTGCATGTGCAGCCGCTGCTGCGGTTACAGCTGTCTCTCTTGCTTCCGTAGCAGGTGCAGAGCTCGTAGAAATAGACGATGTACTCGACGCTAACGGACTTGAGCTTCTTGACAGTACAGCAAATTCCTGGATGCCTATCGCTTACTACGACGGTACACGTCCGAAGATCGACCCCAATAAGGCTGTAGTTGACTACGGTGTTGACTGGTCGCAGGCAAAGAGCATTGAAGTTGTTTTCTCTGTATCCGAGGGTACACGTGAGGACTGGGACGGCGCATTCGGCGGCGCTGTCGTTGTATCCAGCAACTCGCCCACAGACGCTTCCCACAACTGGCCGGCATACGACTTCTGGGGAGTTACTGATGAAGCACTCGAAATAGATACATACGAGAGCGCAAAGTCTCTCCAGCTTCAGAAGATAGCTGACTACACATACAAACTCGACTGCCCGATCGACAGCACAAACAACGTTGTTGACAACCCGCAGCTCGTTCAGATCGCTATTCAGGACTGGTCCGGTGTTACATGGTGGACAATGGATGTTGTTTCCATGACAGTCAAGGATGCAAGCGGCAACGCTCTCATCGCCTGGGATCAGGCAGGTAAGTGCTCGCTTTCTCCCGTAGGCGCAGCTTCCGCAGCAGTTGAAGAAGCTCCCGCTGCAGAAGAGACAGCAGCTCCCGCCGAAGAAACAGCAGCTCCTGCAGAAGAAGCAGCTCCGGCAGCAGCAGAAGTTACAGCAGCTCCCGCACCGGCTACAGGTGATGTTGCAGCAGCTACAGACTCCACAAAGGGTTCTCCTAACACAGGTATCGAGGACGTTGCAGTAGTTGCAGGTCTTGCTCTTGTAGCAGGCGGCGCTCTCGTAGTAGCTAAGAAGAGAAAGTAATCGCGAACACGATACTTTACATCAGACAATCAAAACCCGCTGAAACCAACAGTTTCAGCGGGTTTTTTTATTAGAAATTGAGGTGTTATGCTGTAAGGATCTGGAAATGTATCTATACCTCAAGATCCAGCAGCTCGGCAGCATTCTTATAGAATATCCTGTCCTTGTCGCTGTCGGAAATGTCAAGCTCCTCCACAAGCGCGATCTCCTCACGCGGGTCGCTCCACGGCAGGTCGCTCGCGAACAGTATTCTGTCCGCGCCGTGCTTTTTAACGATCTCCGCAAACACTTTGCGGTCTATATCCTTTGCGACAAACGCCGTGTCGAAATAGAGACCCGGCAGTCCCGCCGCATATTTCAGGACGTGCTCCCATGCGTAATTGCCGCCCATGTGCGCCCCGATGAATCTCAGCTTCGGATATTGCTCGCTTATCTCGATCAGATCATAGGGCATAGCGTGGTGTACGAGCGGCGACACCGGGTCGTATCCCATGTGAGCCACAACCGGCAGACCAAGTTCCTCACAGCGCTTGTATATCTTCCGGCAGTGCTCGTCAAAGATATAAACACCCTGATAATCGTGGTGCAGTTTGACACCTTTAAGTCCGAGAGCCTTAATCCTGTCGAGCTCGTCCAGCGCGTCTTCCGCGAAAGGGTGTACCGTTCCGAAGGAGATGATGCTGCCGTAATTTACCTCTTTCGCCCAGTTGTTTATAGTCGTCTGCTGCGCGGGCTTTGTGGCAATCGGCAGCAGGACTCCGTAGTCAATGCCGTTTTTTTCAAGAAGCGCTCTTGCTCCGCTAATCGTTCCGTCTGTATAACAGGGGCAGTCAGCGGTAGCGGTGAGTTTTGCTATAACACGCTCCGCAATAGAATCTGTGTATGCATGAATGTGTGTGTCGATAATCATATTCAAAAACCCGGCTCCCCCGACGGTTTCCCGTGGGGGAGCGCTTTCTTTATATTATTATTTATTACCGGATCAAAGCCTTCCGTCAAACGAACCGCCGGAGCCGCTCAATCCGGAGCCGAGCGCCGTATAACCCGAAGCCTTGCGCCTGTCCTCGTTGACATTCTGCAGATCGGAGCGCAGTTCTTTAAGCCGTGCGTCCACACGCACCGCTGCCTGCTTCTCCTTATCCGCAACGGCAAGATATGACGAATGCATCTTCACCGCAGCTTTGTGTATATCGCGAAGCTCCTTTGAAAGACCGAGCGGAACGTGACCGCCTGTTATCATGCGGTGAATGAGACTGCTCTCCTGCTCGGTGCAGTCCGCACAGACGTTTTCGATATCACGCCGTGTTCTGCCTACGGCATCGATGATCTCACCCCTGCGTGCGACTATCTCGTCAAGCGTCTCATCTATATCGGTATTGATGATCTCCGACGTTGCCGCACTGTAAAGTTCGGTCAGGCGGGTCATCTCCTCGATATACTGTATTATAATGTTCTTGGTCTCTTCGGTCATCGGATCACCTTATTATACTCTCGGCATTGCCGCTACCTGCGCAAATGCGTCTCTCAGATCCGCAAACATTGGCAGCAGCTCTCTTATCATTCCGGTATCCTTCTTCATATTTGCCGTGACGAGCTGTCTGTTGAAGAAGTCATACAGCGCGTCCAGATCCTTCGACATCGGTATCTTCATATCAAGCACCGAGCGAAGCGCGTTTACTATATCCTGTGTTTTCTGCAGCGACTTGTTTGCCGTTGCGTAATTCTTTTCGTCTATCGCAATGATAGCAATATTCATCTGTTTTTCGGCTTCGTCGTAGAGCTTAACGACGATCTCCATTGGTGTAAGAGTCTGGAGGGACTGCTTTTTGTATTCCGAATATGCGTTTGCCGCCATATACGATACCTTCCTTTTTATTGATTCCGCAGACTGAGCGCCGCCCGCTTTCACCGCAAAGTCCGGGAAAGTCACGGATCTCATTCGTCTGCTGATCGGTTATTATTCGTTATCGTCTCTCCGTCTCCGGCGGGGAGACGATAACGTTTGCTGTAAACTGATTATTTTACTGGAAATACGACATGAACTGCGACTGCTGGCTGTTCATTGTACCGAGCAGGGATTCCATAGAAGAGTATCTCTTCCACAGTCTGTTCTGCTCACTTTCATAGCGCTTATTGAGGGACGCTATCTTGGTCTTTGTCCTCTTGATAGCGTTGAAGATCTCGTTGTCGGTAGCCGACGAACCGCTTGCAAGACCCGCTTTTCTGATAAGTGAACCCTTATTGTCGCCCGTGGACTTAACGCCCGCGTCAAGAGCGGCGGAGAACTTCTTCATAATGCCGTTCTCGCTGTCGGTAAAGAGCTTCTCGATATCGTCGAGGTGTGTCTCTATCGCAGCGTCGAGAGCCTTTTCGTCAATATTGGCGAACATACCGTGCTTGCTGTAATCCGAGGAAGTCTTGAGACCCATGGAAGACAGGGAGAATACATTGCCGTCCAGACCTTCTACGGAGCCCATGAGCGCTGTACGCAGACCCGTCATTACCGTGCTGGTGACGCTGTCATGATACAACAGACCCTTCTTTGCCTTTTCTTCCCACTTCTCTTCCTGCTTTTCGGTAAGATCGAGGTCTTCCTTATCGGAATCCGTGAGGAAGTAGTAGTCCTTCTCGGGCTTCTCGTCGAGGTACTTGTAAACGTCCTCCACAAGCTGATTGTATTCCTTGACGAAGTCCTTTATAAGATCCTTGATAGCCGAGGTATCCTTGCCTATGGATATGGTGAATTCCTCGCCTACCTTCGCATTTCCGGAGATCGTGAATGTCGAACCGTCGGCCTCAATGGTGTTGCCGTTGCTCTGATACACCTTTCCGTTTATCTCGACTTCAAGGTTTTCGCCCTTTGTGAGAGTGCCGCTCTTAAGTCCGATAGAGGAAAGGAGATTGGACTGTCCCTTATCGTCGATATCGACCGCGCTGTCGACACCGTATTTGCTTGCGGTGATGCTGAAAGCGTTGTCGAGCGACGAATATGTCATCTTGACGCCTGCCGTTGACGCGTTCACCTTCTTCATCATATCGTTCACCGTGGTGTCGCCTGTGAAGGAGAAGTCCACACCGTTTATCGAGAACTTGTAGTTTCCGTCCTCGTCGGCAGTCGCTCCGATATCGGAGAGCTTTGTGGTGTTGGTTATCTGTGAGATAGCGACTGTTGCGTCACCGGCCGTAGCTCCGAGAGCCTCCGCGTTGTTCGCGCTGTCACCCGCAACGGTCATAGCAACATTTACGGGAGTTTTTGTCGTGACCTCGTTGCCGTCCTCGTCGGTGGTCGCTTATCACCGCAGAATCGGTTTCCTTGTCATAGGTAACTTCAAACTTCGTACCGTCCGAGGTTTCGAGGTTTCCTATGCTGTTCTTTAACGCGGACTGCGTGAAGTGATCGACTACGTTTTCCTTTGTAAGATCATAGTTCGCTTCTTCCTCGTTATAAACAGACTTCTTGTACTGCGTGAACAGGCTGCTCTCGGAGTTCTCGAAGGAGCTCTTGCTCAGGTGCCAGCTCTCATCTTCTATATGAGCGGACTTCCAGTCGTCGTAGCTTGTCTCGGCGTTCTGGAGCTCATCGGAAGCGTTTGTCTGCGCCCATTCATAGATACCGACAGCGTCATCTCCCGCTTCGGTCTTATACGCGTTATAAAGCTCCTTTGTCTCGTCGGAAAGAACGCTGTTCGCGTAACCGTTCCGGAGCTCGGTCTCCGTCTCTGTCGTACCCTCGTACTTGTTGTTCAGAGCGTCGTACTTCTCCTTGACAGCGCCGCCTGCCGATGCCTGCGCATATTCGTATATGCTCAGAACTCCGCCCGCGTCGTCAATTTCCTTCTTCGCCGCCTCGTTGGTCTGCGCCCAGTCATACAGGGAGGCAACATCCTCGCCGGCTTCCTGCTGCTCGGTCTTATACGCTTCATAAGCGTCCTTCGAGGTCTGCGAAAGGCTGGTTATCGCAACATGATCCTTATACGCGGTATATCCGCTTTTAACGGTCTCGTCCGCTTCGAGCCACTTGGTCATGCGGGACTCTTTGTTTGCCTTTTCAGCTTCGCTGTAAAGGTCATTCAGCTTTGTCTCCCATGTACCGTCGCTCTCTGCG
>CACZGM010000052.1 GCA_902780695.1 uncultured Ruminococcus sp.
TTGAGCGCCATAAGACCGCCGGTGTAGCCGAGGATTATCGAGAACGGACCGGTTATCAGCAGTCCGGACATAGCCTGCCGCAGATACCGCAGCTTTGCAGCCTGCTTCGGGTCGGTCTTTTCGAGCTTGTCTATCTTGCTCCAGAACGGCGCCGCGATGACGCTTGCAATATCTTCAAGCGGTAAATTCTGCTTGCGGTTGAGCCAGTCGAAAATGTACGTTATGACCTCTGTATCGGTGAGAAGCGTGCATTTGTAGCCGAACATTTCGATAAATCTGCGGTTCGCGTCGTAGCTTGAGATCTCGCCGTTATGCACTATCGAATAGTCCAGCAGTGCGAACGGGTGAGCGCCGCCCCACCAGCCGGGTGTGTTCGTCGGATAGCGTCCGTGTGCCGTCCATGCATAGCCCTCGTACTCGTCGAGCCGGTAAAAACGTCCGACATCTTCCGGGTAGCCGACCGCCTTGAACACGCCCATGTTCTTTCCGCAGGAAAAGACATACGCGCCGTCGAACTGGGTGTTGATCTTTATGACGCACTTGACCGTGAACTCCTTCTCATCGAGCTGCGACGATGTGAGCTTTGTGGGACGCGGGTCGAGGAAATACCTCCATATCAGCGGTTCGTCCTTGATCTCGGGAACGTGCCGTATCGGGATCCGTGACAGGTTTATTATGTCGAAGTGACGGTCGAGGAACTCCTCCGTCCTTACACGCGCTTCGGTTGTATCATAGAAAACGTGGAATGCGTAGTGATCCTTGTATTCGGGGTAGATGCCGTAGCCCGCGAATCCTCCGCCCAAGCCGTTTGAGCGGTCATGCATATACGAGATGCTCTTGATTATATCCGCTCCGCTGACACGCTTGCCGCTGCGATTTATGAAACCGGAAATTGCACAGCCTGCAGGAATACGGACTTCTCCTTCTTTGTAGTTCATAGTCTGAAAACCTCCGAACCCGTTTAATTCAATGAAGCTATAATATCACACATTAAGATTTGAGTCAAGCGAAAATGCAGGATAAAAATATAAAACTTGCAAAATTTGTGGATTAGTTATATTTTTAACAGGAGCAGGCATTGATTTTGCATAAAATTCACAATTGCATTTCAAGATACGCAGCTTCGCGCAGAAAACGAAATATAATCGAAATGCCGATAAACAGCGAACATACTCGACTTTGAGGCGCTTTGAGCCGTGTATCTTAGTTGCCTTATAAATGCAGGAAAGGCAATAGTAAAAATTCAAAAATGTGGAAATCTATATCAGATCTCGTGTGTTCCGACCGTTTTCCTGCCGAAAATGAGTGCAGGTATTGAAATTTACACAAAAATATGCTATAATAATTTTATTATTTAGTTAATTGCACCGATATCCTTTTAAAGAAAAGAGATGAGCATAACGAAATGAACGGAACAGACAATTCCAGGAATATCCTTGAAGTGAAAGATCTTCACGTCAGCTTCAGAATGCCGACCGGCGATGTCAAGGCGATAAGGGGGCTCAACTTCACCCTTGCAAGGAATGAAGTCGTCGCCCTTGTCGGGGAATCCGGCAGCGGAAAGAGCGTCGGCGTGAAAGCTGTCACAGGAATACTTCCGGACAACGCGGTGATCGAATCCGGCGAGATCCTTTACAATGACGGCGGCGAGATGATAGATCTGCTGAAGCTCAGACCCTCGGTCCGCAAAAAACGCTTCGCGGGAAAGAAAATAGCTATGATCTTCCAGGACCCGATGACCTCGCTGAACCCGGTAATGACCATAGGCGCACAGCTTATGACCGCGGCAAGGTGCCACACGCCAATGTCGAGGAAGGAAGCATGGGCTAAATGCACCGAGCTTCTTCGGGAGGTCGGAATAACCGACCCGGTGCGCACTATGGCACAGTACCCGCATCAGCTTTCCGGCGGAATGAGACAGAGAGTCGTTATCGCGACAGCACTTTCCGGCGACCCGGATATACTGATATGCGACGAGCCGACCACCGCGCTGGACGTTACCATTCAGCAGAAGATACTCGATCTTTTGCAGAGCATTCAGCGTGCAAAGGGACTTTCGATAATATTCATCACCCACAATCTCGGCGTTGTTGCAAAGCTCGCGGATTATGTGGGAGTAATGTACGCGGGAAAGATAATCGAGTACGGGACCGTGTTCGATATTTTCTTCGAGCCCCGGCATCCTTATACATGGGGTCTGCTTTCGGCTGTTCCGGAAATAACCGAGCTGGCAGACGGAAACGATACGCTTTACTCGATACCGGGTACTCCGCCGAACCTCGCCAAAGAGATCGTCGGGGACGCTTTTGCGCCGAGAAATCCGTATGCAATGGAGATAGACTTCAAAGCGGAGCCGCCGATGTTCCGTATATCTAATACACACAGCGCCGCAACGTGGCTTGCCGACCCGAGAGCGCCGAAAACGGAGATGCCGCCGGAGCTCGCAGAACGTATAAGGCGCTTGAAGCAGGAGGAGGCAGACTATGTCAACAGCTGATGTTTCAAAAAAGACACTGCTTTCCGTCAATGACCTGTGTATGTACTTTGACAGCGCGGGCAAGCGAGTAAAAGCCGCCGAGCACGTCAGCTTCGAGATAAACGAGGGCGAGGTGTTCGGACTTGTCGGAGAGTCGGGAAGCGGAAAGTCCTCCATAGGAAAGTGTATCATAGGTCTGAACAGACCCACCTCCGGCAGCATCTTATTCCGCGGCACCGAGCTTACCGGCATAAAGAGCCGCCGTGAGTACATCGATAAGATGCGGGATATACAGATGATATTCCAGGATCCTATGTCCTCCCTCAATCCGAGAAAGCAGGTCGGACAGATAATCAATGACGCCCTTAAGATACAGCATATCGGAAGCGGCGCGGAGGAGCGCGGCAGAATGGTATCGGACGCTTTCAGGCGTGTCGGGATACCCGTCGAGTACACCGACCGTTATCCGCGCAGCTTTTCGGGCGGTCAGCGCCAGCGTATCGGCATAGCCCGCGCACTTGCGGGAGCGCCGAAGCTCGTCATAGCGGACGAGTGCATCGCGGCTCTCGATGCTTCCGTTCAGGCGCAGATAGTCAATATGATAAACGGGATAAAGAAGGAAACGGGAACGGCGTTCCTGTTCATCTCCCACGATCTTTCAATGGTGCGCTTCCTGTCGGACAGGATAGGCGTGCTGCACCTCGGATATATGCTTGAAACGGGTACCGCCGATGATATATTCAGAGAGCCGATACACCCTTATACCAAAAAGCTGCTCGGAGCCATACCCCGTCTCAATCCCGTCGTGCAGAATATGTCCGGCGACGATGACACCTCGGGCAGTATCCTCTACTCGGAAGGTACATGGCATCAGCTCAGTCCGACGCACGGAGTCCTCTGCACGGACAGTGAACTGGAGAAATGGAGCGAAGATGATGAAGAATAAAAATACATTATGCACGCTTCTTGCGGCAGCCGTAATGCTGTCTGCCCTGTCCGGCTGTTCGGCGATACGCGAAAAGAAAAAATCGGAGCTCAACATAGCGATAGGTGCGTCGCCTGCCACAATGGATCCCCAGCTTGTCTCTGATACTTATTCGGGACGTATGACGTCTTTGTTTACCTGCACTCTGTATATGTATGACGAAAACAATGCGACAGTGCCGGGGCTTGCCGAGAGCATGGAATGGTCGGAGGATAACCTTACGGCCACATATCATCTGAAAGAAGGCATCAAGTGGAGCGACGGAAGTCCCATTACCGCCGATGATTTCGTTTACGCGTTCAAGCATCTTGCCGACCCGCAGACCGCAAGCTCCGCGGTGTATCTGATAACAAGCTGCTGTATCATACAGAACGCGGTCGAGGTCTCGAAAGGGGAAGCTCCGGTAAGTGAGCTCGGAGTGAGCGCCGTCGATCATCAGACTTTTCAGGTGAAGCTGGAAGTGCCTTGTCCTTACCTCAATTCGCTGTTCACAATGCCGGATTTCGCACCGCGCAACAGAGCATTCTGTGAGAACGTCGGATCCGACAACTACGCGACGAGCGCGGATACTATCCTCAGCAGCGGCGCCTTCATACCCGATCTGTATGAACCTCTCGCCGCGCAGATACATATGAAGAAAAATCCGTATTACATCTTTGCGGACGATTCCGATCTGCCCGGCGTGAATATACAGATCGTAAGCGATTCACAGCAGGCGATGATGTGCTTTGAGACGGGAGTTTTTGATATCGTATCCGTCAACGGCAGCGTTTATGAGCTTGCCGAGGGAGATGCCTGCCTCCATGACTATCCCACAGTATCGACCGACTTTATCAAAATCAACTGCAAGACAAATCAGTACCTCGGGAATAAGAATATCAGAATGGCGCTTTCAAAGGTCATCGACAGGAAAAGCCTCGCGGACGATGTGCTCCGTACCGGATACGATCCGCTTTATGCGATGAGCCCGCCCGGATATTTCACTGAAGACGACGGCACCGATTTTTACGGCGACGGCAGCAGATATCTCGAATATGCCGGTTTTGATGAGAACAAAGCGGCCGAATTATGGAAACAGGGTCTTGATGAGATCGGCACGTCATCGGTAAATGTCAAGCTGACATACTACTCCGGTAATTCCGCGCTTGCCGAGGCAATAGAGGCGCAGGCGGAGAAAGCTCTGCCCGGCTGCGACATTGAGCTGGATCCGGTCACACAGAAGGAATATCTTAAAATGTCATCGTCCGGCGACGGATTTGATCTGCTGATAGCGGGCTGGGCTGCCGATTACGGCGATCCTACATCTTTTCTGAATCTGTTCCTGAGCGGTTCGGGAAAGAACATCTACTCAAATGATGAGTTTGACGGCCTGCTGGATAAAGCGAACGAAAGCGAAATCATAAATACTCCCGGAGAACGCAATAAGATCCTTCATCAGGCGGAGGATCTGCTTATGAGCGAAGCCGCGGTGATACCGCTTTTCAGTGTTGAGGATTCGGTTCTTGTCCGCGAAGGAGTAACGGGCTTTACCGAGACACCGACATCGGCATACAGCGTCAAGAAGCTCGACAAGGAGGTGCGGTAATGGGAAAATATCTTCTGAAAAAAATACTTATCTCCATTATGACGATCTTTGTCATACTGCTGATAATGTTCCTGCTGCTGCAGTTTATGCCGGGTTCTCCATTCAATGACGACAAGCTCTCACCCGAACAGATAGAGATGATGCGCCAGAAATACGGACTCGATCAGCCCGTCATAATACGGTTCTTCCGCTATGTTGCGAATATGTTCAAAGGTGATCTCGGCGTGAGCTACTCGATCTCCGCAAATACGCCGATAACAACACTTATCGCGAGGCGTTTCCCGGTAACAATGGAAATAGGACTTGTCAGCCTGTGCATCGGTACGTTCGCGGGCGTGGTGCTGGGTCTGCTTAGTGCGTTTTTCAGAAGCAGGGTCATGAATGTTATCTATTCCGTGCTTACGCTTATCGGAATTGCTGTGCCGTCATATCTGCTCGCAATGTTCCTCTCCTACTGCCTGGGATTCAGAGCCAATCTCCTTCCCATGCTGTATGATGTGAGAGACCCGTTCACGACTTCGATAATGCCGGTAGCGGCACTGAGCTTTATGGTAATGGCGATAATAGGGCAGTTCACCAAAGCCGAGGCAATGGATGTCATGAATTCCGATTACGTCCTGCTTGCGCGGTGCCAGGGACTTAAGAACAGCACCATTATGGTGAAGTACATACTCCGCAATTCGCTGATACCCGTGATCACAATGGTAGGCAATCTGCTTGTGGGTCTGCTCACGGGTTCGCTGGTCATAGAGCAGATGTTCTCGATACCCGGCATAGGCACTCTGCTTACGCAGGCAATAAGCAGCAACGACTACAACGTGGTGCTCGGACTGTGCTTCCTGTATTCCGGAATGTACATCACTGTCCGCCTGGTGCTCGATATCCTGTACTGCTTTGCCGACCCGAGAGTACGTCTCGGCGGCACAAAGTCATAAAGAAAGGAGAGATATGATATGAAAAAAGTCACAGAAGCCGCAAGTGTATATGTACCAACGGCGGAAGATTTCGTACCCGTATCCTCCGAAAGAAAGACGGACACCTCCGCGGAATCCGTAGGCGGGTCAAGGCACGACACGGTAAAGAAGTTCTTTGCGCAGAAAAGCGCTGTTGTGGGAGTTGTGATACTCGCGCTGCTGGTGATAATGAGCATTATCGGTCCTTATCTGTCCGGCTATGATTACGCAGATCAGGAACTCGACCGCAGCAACCTTGCGCCGAAAGTGCCTGTATTTTCGGAAATGGGATTTCTCAACGGCTCGGAGCTGCTTCCGAAGACCACGGGAGACACGTCGCATAACAGATACGAGGAGCTCGGCATCAGCGACGTTTACTATATCTTCGGAACGGACAGCCTCGGACGCGATATGTTCTCCCGCTGCTTCATGGGACTGCGGATATCGCTGATAATCGCAGTGGTATCTACGCTGATAAACCTGTTTATAGGTATGAACTACGGCATCATATCGGGCTATTTCGGCGGTATGGCGGATGTGATCATGCAGCGTATCGCAGATGTTATCGGAAGCATACCGACACTCGTCGTTGTGACGCTGCTGATGCTTGTAATGGAGCCGGGAATGGGGTCTATCATTCTTGCACTGATGCTTTCCGGCTGGATAGAGATGAGCCAGATAGCGCGTGCGCAGGTACTCAACGTCAAGGAAATGGAGTACATACAGGCTGCAAGGACGCTCGGCGCGGGTCACAGTCACATAATATTCGGCGAGATACTTCCGAATATCATCGGCAAGATGATAACACAGATAATGATAAGCATTCCTGCCGCGGTATTTCTGGAAGCGTTCCTGAGCTTCGTGGGTCTTGGAATGCCGCCCGGATCATGCTCTCTCGGCACGCTGCTTTCCGACGGCTTCAAGAGCGTGCTGATACACCCGTACCAGCTGATACCTTCTGCTATACTGATGATATTGATAATTGTCGGCAGCCACCTTGTAGCGAACGGACTTAAAAAGGCTGCTGAATGATCCGCCGGACGGACTGCTGTATTGCTGAGCTACATCAATGGGGTGCTCTGCGGGAACGGCATTTGTACGGGTCAGATTTTTTGGTATTGCCAAGAACACAAAAATGTGATATAATAACCTTGTATATACAGTTTATAGGCTGAAATAACAAAACAAATACAGATACACCGGTGTATAAAAGGTGACCGTAATGAACGAAAAAACTACAGACCGCAGAACGCTTAAAACACAGAAGGCTATCCGCAACGCACTTGCGGAGCTTCTCATGGAAAAGGAGCTGCGCAAAGTCACAGTACAGGATATCGCAGACAGGGCGGAGATAAACAGAGCGACCTTCTATAAGCATTTTCTTGACATTTATGATCTTTACGATAAAACGGAGCAGGAAGTGCTTGTTGAGATCAGTCTGCTTATCCTGCAGCTCGGTGAACTTCCGCCGTCCCGCCTCTTTGCGGATCTTGTTGACTACATAGATAAGAACCGCGTTGTTTTCAGACTGATATTCAGCCCTAACAACACCGGAATGATGCGCGAAAAACTTGCCCGGTGCATAGACGGTCTGTTCAGACAGGTAGAATCCGAGACATACAGTATCGACCTTGGCGGCAGTAAGCTGTGCTACCAGACCTGCTACCGCTCACAGGGGTGTATAGCAGTACTCGAACGGTGGGTGAGGGAAGGTTTCACCGAACCGAAGGATTTTATTGTCAAAACCATTACGGAGCTTGATACGACAGTAGGCAATCTCATATCCGCCAGGCACAAATAACGCCCGGAGGGCTGCGGGTGCGCCGCGGCATTCTTATTTTGGATAGTTCACACCCCGGTCAGTTATATTCTTCTATATATGGTAAAAAAACCGCACAGATTGTTAGTCTGTGCGGTTATTATTATTTTCAGAAACGGAGTCTTTGCCAACCCCACTGCATTTTTCGCAAAAGCTGCCCATAGCAGATTGCTCCGAAATACAGCTACTGCCAGCGCGGGCTCCGCGCCCAGCACCCTTTTTTAAAGGGGGTTGGCGGGGTCCGGGGCGGCGCCCCGTCTCGAAAGTCTTAGATCTCTCTCAGTTTCTCTTGGCTTTTCTCACTCTGTGCGTGGCGAGCTTGACGACGCGGTAGGCACCTTTGTAGATACCGGCTTTGTGGGCTGTGAGGATGTTGTCGCACATCATATCTATGATATCGCCGTGGTTCTGTATAAGGTCGATCATTGCGCAGGTCTCTGCGGGGGTCGTGACCTCGTATGTGCCGTCACCGAGCTCTGCCGCGCGTATGGCACCCCATGCTTCGTGACCGCCGACGCGCTTTATCATCAGCTTCGGTATCGGATAGAACGACAGCTCGCTCGGCTTTGTGATAAGCACATCGGAGCAGCGCATGAGCAGATTGGTCGAATATACCGCTGCGAAAATGTCCGAGTGGCAGAAAGCGTGAATTCCGGCGACTTCACCGTCAAGTGCGGCATCGGCAAAGGCTTTTGTCTCCGCGAAATCGTCGAAATGTTCTGTGAGAAGACCGCGCATCTGCGGTATCTCGTTTATGAGCGACTCCCACACATTTCTGTGATCTCCCACATTAATGAACAGCGCGGCGTTTCCGCTTGCTATATCGGGAAGGAGCTTCCTGATGATCGAGACAAATATCTCCTTCTGCGCTCCGGCTCCGCCTACCGACATGAGCCAGCGTTTTGCGCCGCTGTGAGAACGCGCCCTGCGTCTCTCGCAGTCCGCTTCTATATTGCTCACAAGCTCGTGATCGACATAATGACCAGTGTACGCTATCGATGTACGGGGCATGGGTTTAAGCTGGCGCTTTTTGTCCATGCCGCGAAGAGCACGGTAGCCGAGATATGCGGACGGGGTCTGCACCGTGTGTATCGAGCCCTCCGCAAGATGCAGAGCCATAGGCCAGTTGTCGGGTATAGCGTTCACCACGCTGGTGAGTCCCGCGTGTACCGCTGCCTGCGCCGGCCATACATGGGTTGCTATATACGGTATGTCCTTCGGCAGGTCGTGCAGCACCGGAGCCATGAGCTCGGCGACTTTCTGATCGGAGCAGTTGTATGTGAGCTTGCGGAAGCCCTCGCTGTTTATCGGCTCCCATACCAGCTTGTTGAACAGCGGTATGGACTGTGAAAGGCGGGACCCGAGAGAGTACAGCTCATTCTGCTCGGCAATGATCCTGCCGCAGGTGGTGTTCCCGAATGAATGGAGATCAAACCAGTACGGCTCATAGCCCATTGCCTTCGCCGCGGACGCTATTGCCATTGATATACGGTAGTGACCGAATCCCATTCTGATATTTCCGATGATGACGCTCTTTCTGCCGAATTCCACTTCCCTGCGGTCGGAGATGAGGAGCTGCTCCGTGCCGAGGATATCGCCTATCGCCGGAGCCGGTACTGCCGTTAAGTGATAATGTTTGCCGGAGTCGTCGCCGTATTTGCGGATAAACCTGTTTTTCGCAGCGACAGCCTTTCGGTATGCCTTGTCCGACATTTCGTTCCCGAAAATAACTTTTGCTCTGTCCATGGTATTGTCCTCCTGTAATAATAGTTTTTATATATTTTTCCAAAACCTATTGACAAAATTGAGAAAATGTGATAGACTTACTATCAGCTGATAGTAAGTCTATCACATTTTAGGAGGTTTGTCAAGTGGTAAACGAAAATTCTTCCGATCTTTCGCCCAAAAAACTTAAAGACAGACGTATCGAACGTGCGGTATCCGCCTGTGCGGAGCTGTTTCTCGCAAACGGCATAGAGAACGTCAAAATGACGGATATTGCCGACCTCAGCGGCATAGGCGTCGCGACACTGTACCGGTATTTCGGTACTAAAATAGGTATCGCGATAGACGCTATGACCTTCCTGTGGAACGACCTGAGAAATCTGTTCAGCGGTGTGTTCGACTCGGAGACATTCATGTCGCAGACCGGCATCAAGCAGCTGCACGATCTTATGAAAATGTTCCTTGTGCTGTTCTCGGCACATAAGGATTTTATGAGACTGCTCGGTGAATTCGACAGATTTGTCATTCATGAGAACGTCCCGTCCGGACAGCTGAAAGGATATGAAGATTCGATAATCGATTTCTACCCGATAGTCGAGCGTGCGTATGAAAAGGGCATTTCCGACGGTACGGTGCGTAAGACAGACGATTTCAGACTGTTCTATATGACATACGCGCACGCGCTGACCGCATTGTGCAAGAAATTCATCGACGGGGAAGTGCTTCCGTCCGACGATTTCTCTTCTGCGGAGAAGGAACTTGAATTGCTCATAGACTGCGCAGTCGGTTATCTCAGGGCTTGATCTGAAAAAGAACGTACAGGCTTAATGTTATGAAAGGGGTCATTGCAATGGAAAAAAAGATCGCTACAAATAAAGTGCTGTGGATATTCGCGATAGGACAGCTCGGCTGGTCCATACTTTCCGGGATCGTGTCGAACTGGCTGGTATTCTTCTTCCAGCCGAGCGCGGAGGAGATAGCCAAAGGACAGACTGTCTTTCTCCCACAGGCTACGTTCATAGGTCTTACCGCTATCGGTCTCATAACCGCATTCGGACGTATTTTCGACGCGGTCACCGACCCGCTTATCGCGGGCAAGTCGGACAGGCTGAAGCATAAACTCGGCAGACGCATACCCTTTATGCGTATAGCCGCGCTTCCGTTCGGCGTTGTGACTGTGCTTATGTTCGTATCTCCCGTCGGCTCCGAAAGCCCGATAAACGTGGTGGCTCTGTTTATCTGCGCTATGCTGTTCTACCTCTGCATGACCGCTTACTGCACGCCGTACAACGCGCTGATACCGGAACTCGGACGCACGCAGAACGCGCGCATCAATCTGTCCACATTCATTTCCGTGACTTACTTCGTCGGCACGGCGTTCGCGTACCTTGTCCCGAATATCGCGGGCTTCTTCCTGAAAGCGCTCAGCAACGAACAGACAGCCGAAAAGCTCGGCATGACGGTAGATGAAGTAATAGAATCCGGTTCTGTGATCTACACCAACTACCCCGAGGCGTACCGTATCACCGTCGGCATACTTGCCGGTATAGCCGTTATCTGTATGTTCGTTCCCGCGTTCGCTATCAATGAGAATGAGTACGCAGACACCACACCTACCGAGACTCCCGCGTTCAAGTCGCTGGCGGCAACATTCAAGAACAAGGATTTCCGCCTTTTCGTGGCTTCCGATATCCTTTACTGGATAGGTCTTACCCTTTTCCAGACGGGTCTTTCGTTTTATATCACCGTTCTCATGGGACTCGATTCCACATGGACATTCCCGCTGTTTGCGATAATGACGGCGATGTCGCTGGTCTGCTACGCCCCGGTCAATATTCTCGCCAAAAAGCTCGGCAAGAAGAGACTTATCTCCTTCGCTTTCATGTTCTTTGCGGTGACGTTCCTTGTAACGGCATTCGCGGGAATAATACCGATACCCGGCATTGCTTACGGCATAATCGTAGCCGTACTCGCTTCCATACCGATGGCGATACTCGGAATACTTCCGCAGGCAGTAGTTGCGGACATATCCGAAGCCGACAAGATCGACACCGGCGAGAGCAGGCAGGGTATGTTCTACGCGGCGAGAACGTTCGCGTTCAAGCTCGGTCAGTCCCTTGCCATGCTGATATTCACAAGTGTCGCGCTCATCAACTCGGATATCACGGATAAAGCCGACCCCGGCTACGGTCTCGGCTATCGCATTACCGCAATTATCGCAACTGTTCTGTGTCTGCTCGGCGGATTTGTATTCTTCCGCTACAACGAAAAGAAGATCATAGACAAGATAGCGGGAGACATAAACAAGAAGAGACTCATAGAAAAGGTCGGAGGCAAAAAGAAAAAGGGAGGCAAGGCTGATGTATAAATTCGTCAATGTTAAATTCGCGTACCGCGCGGAAGGCAAGGGCTACACCGTCACTTCCGCTGAAAGTGTGAGCAACGCGCGCGTATCTCTTGAAATAAAGGAAAACACCGAGACCTTCGGAGTTACCGTGCGCTCAAAAAGCGAGATCGAGATCATGAAGATCTCGGCGGAATTCGAGTATAACTTCCTGCCCGACGACCGTATATTCCTAAACGGATATCAGTCGTGGACGGACAGCGCGGAGCTCGGCACCGACGGCAGAGTGCGCGGTCTGGATCATATCCCGGCACTTGTGACCGACAAATATGCCTTTACCGCTTACGGCGATTACGGATTTACGCGATACAGCCGCAGGAAGGGGCGTTCCCACGGCTTTTCATACGGATATGTAAAGCATTCCGACGGTATATTCGACCTTATCGGCTCGCTCGGAGAAAGCAGCGGATTTACGCTTATCAGGGTGAACACAGACAAGAACACCGTAACGGTCGAGAAGGAGTGCCGCGGACTGCATATAAACGGCGATTACGAGGGGCTTTCGCTGTATCTCGGAAGCGGCTCCGAGAGTGAGGTATTTGACGGCTGGTTCGCGTGGCTCGGCATAGCGCCGTCGGGCGAAAAGCCGGTATTCGGCTATACAAGCTGGTACAGACATTATCAGGATATAAATGAGCGCTGCATTCTGAACGACCTTGCGGGATTGAAGGAATGCAAAGTCAAAGCGGATATATTCCAGATCGACGACGGTTATCAGACCGCAGTGGGCGACTGGCTCAGCGTGGATATGTCGAAATTCCCCGACGGAATGAAGCCTGCCGCCGACAGGATAAAGGAAGAGGGAATGACTCCGGGACTGTGGCTCGCGCCGTTTGTGTGCGAGGAAAAGTCGGAGCTGTTTTCCGCACATCCCGACTGGCTGCTCCGGGACGAAAACGGAGAACCGGTAAGAGCCGGAAGCAACTGGAGCGGCGCTTACGCTCTTGATATCTACAACGAAGAATTCCGCTCATATCTTAAAGAAGTGTTCCGCACGGTAACGGACGAGTGGGGATTCGGACTTCTGAAGCTCGATTTCCTTTACGCTGCGTGCATCATACCGCGCCGTGACAAGACCCGCGGCACTGTGATGTCGGACGGTATGGATCTGCTCCGCGAGCTTGCGGGCGCGGCAAAGATACTCGGCTGCGGTGTTCCTTTGGCTTCCGCTTTCGGAAAGGTGGATTTCTGCCGTATCGGTGCGGACGTGACACCGGACTGGAACGACAAGCCTTATATGCAGCTCACACACCGCGAGCGCCCGAGTACGCGTAACAGCATACTCAATTCCGTGTTCCGCAGACAGCTGAGCGGCAGGGCATTCGTGAACGACCCCGACGTGTTCATGCTGCGCGATACGGATACGACAATGAGCGCCGGACAGCGAAGATGTCTTGCGGAGGTGAACGCCCTGTGCGGCGGGGTACTGTTCACATCGGACGATATGGGATTGTACGGCGACGAGCAGCGTATGCTGCTTGACGATATGATGAGCCTGCGTGACGCGAAGGTTCTTGCGGCGGAGTTCACCGTCAGCGAGCTGATAATTTCCGCGGAGCTTGAAGGCAGGAATATTATCAGAGTTTACAAAATGTAAGCCGTTAGCGGGCGGGGCGGCGGGCGGGGAACGCCCCGCCGCAAAATGCGCAGCGACATTCTTCTATCGGCGGGTGTAGCTCCTCGGTTAGTTATTATCATCAAAATAATAGAAAAACAGCTTGCTGTGACTTACATAGCAAGCTGTTATTATTATCTTTAAAACGGAATCTTTGCCAACCCCACTGCATTTTTCGCTACACCTGCCCATAGCAGAAAACTCTGAAATACAGCTGCTGCCAGCGCGGGCTCCGCGCTCACTTCGCGTACTCGACTGCGCGGCTTTCGCGGATAAGATTTACCTTGATCTGACCCGGGTATTCCATTTCGGCTTCGATCTTCTTGGCGATCTCACGCGCGAGGACTGTCATCTTGTCGTCGCCCATAGCTTCGGGCTTGATCATTACGCGTACTTCACGGCCTGCCTGAATAGCGTAGGTCTTTTCGACTCCGTGATAGGACGAGCAGATCTCTTCGAGCTTCTGGAGACGCTTGATGTAGTTCTCGAAGTTCTCGCTTCTTGCAGCCGGACGTGCCGCGCTGATCGCATCGGCAGCCTTGACGAGGTTAGCGATGACAGTTCTTGCCTCAACGTCGCCGTGGTGAGCTTCGATAGCGTGGATAACCTCCGGGCTCTCCTTATACTTGCGGCATACATCGACGCCGATCTGTACATGGGAGCCTTCGATCTCTTCGCTGAGAGCCTTGCCGACATCATGCAGCAAGCCTGCGCGGCGTGCGAGAGCGGCATCTACACCGAGCTCGTCCGCCATCATACCGGCGAGGTGAGCAACCTCGATAGAGTGATCGAGAACATTCTGGCTGTAGGAAGAACGATAGTAAAGTCTTCCTATGAGCCTTACAAGCTCGGGGTTCATATTGTTTACGTTCGTAGCAAGCAGAGCGCGTTCGCCCTCGTGCTTGATCTTCTGCTCGACTTCGCGTTTTGCACGCTCCACCGTTTCCTCGATGCGGGTGGGGTGGATTCTGCCGTCCTGGATAAGACGTTCGAGCGCGATACGCGCGATCTCGCGGCGTACCTTGTCATGGCTTGAAAGAGTGATAGCCTCGGGCGTGTCGTCGATGATGAGATCAACACCCGTGAGCTGTTCGAGCGTGCGGATATTTCTGCCCTCACGTCCGATGATCCTGCCCTTCATCTCGTCATTGGGCAGCGATACGACAGAGACTGTCATTTCGGACACCGTCTCGGCGGCAAGTCTCGAAATGGCGATCGCGATCTGGTTGCGTGCCTTATCGTCACATTCGTCCTTGAGCTTCTGCTCGTAGTTGTTTATGCGGACAGCCTTTTCTCTGTCGAGCTCGCTGTCGAGCATCTTGAGCAGGTGCTCCTTTGCCTGTTCCGTCGTAAAGCCGGAGATCCTTTCGAGTATCCCCATCTGGTCTTCCTTGAGCTTTTCGGCTTCGGCAAGCTTTTCCTCTGCCTTCTTGTTCTTTGCGGCAAGGCTTTCTTCGAGTTTTTCGATCTTGTCGTTCTTCTTGTCGAGGTTTTCCTCTTTCTGCTGTAATCTTCGTTCCGATCTTGAAACCTCCGCGCGGCGCTCTTTCAGCTCGCGCTCGGCTTCCGATTTCATTTTCTGGATGTCTTTTTCCGCCTGTCCTCTCATGCGGTATATCTCGTCCTTTGCTTCCACAAGCCGTGTTTTCTTTGTTGTTTCGGCTTTCTCTTTAGCTTCCGAGACGATACGCTCCGCTTCCTTTTCGGCGGACTCGATCTGTGCTTCAGCCTCTTTTTTGCGGTGCTCTACGCCCTTGTTGAACGCGGTCTTGTACATAAAATATCCCACGCCGCCGGCGCCCAATACAAAAGCAGCGACTATAAGCACAATAGCCAACCATAGATCCATGAAATCTTCCCTCCTTTTCGCATTTTAAAGGGCATACCGGTACACATAGGATACCAACCGCAGAAAAACGCGAAAACAGACGGCAGACAGGTCTGAGGCTTATGCTTAACCGCTGCTGTTACGTTATACAATATAAAATAACTTCTATTATTTCCCGAAGGCACAATCGGGTCATTCCGTGGAAATACCGCCTCTGCGTACAATTACACAAAGCGGTTTTGTCAATAAAAATTAAATTAAAACTGCATTTTGATATAATATGTAAACCGGAACCCGGTAATTATGAAAAATAGCTGTATATGATTGTATTTTCATACAGACTTATTCACGTTATTAATTTTAATACATTTTAGCCTGCTTGTCAAGTTATTTTGTGATATTTTGCAAAATTATTTTTTTCACGGCTTGACGTATCTATAAATATATGGTATAATACTAATGTTTTCACGCCGGCGTGATGGAATTGGCAGACGTGCCGGACTCAAAATCCGGTGGTAGCGATACCGTGCGGGTTCGACCCCCGCCGCCGGCACCATGCGCAGAGCCTGCGCACGCAATGCCGTATTTCAGAGTGCCGCGGTATGCCGGTGTCTGAACAGAACGCAGAACGCCGGCGATTTTCCGCACAAAAGGCGCTTGACAGCGCCTCAATGAAGAATGAAAAGTGAATTGAATAAATTATAATAATTGAGCACGAGAGTCCGTGCGCCGTTTGTGTATTATAAATTATTCATTAAAACGCCTTTTACTGCCTGTACTATTAATATGAGGAAATGCCATAATCGCATCTGCGGTCATGGCTTTTATTGAAAGCAATGAACAGTGATATCACCGTTGTCCTCTGTGACAATCAGAAAAACGACATAGGCCTCACCGAAGCCGTGATACGGGAATGGCTCGCACAGCCCGGACACGCAGGAATCGAGTTTACGGAGTACGGCGACCTGCATGAGCTCAACAGCCGCGTTCTTGCCGGGAATCTTGCCGATATCTACGTTATCGGCATCCCCGCACACGGTCTGAACGGCATATCCGTAGGCAGGAACATACGCGCACGCAGCTCCGGCTCACAGATTATCTTTCTTGCGCGCTCCGGCGGTCATGCTCTCGAAGCGTATGAGCTCCATGCTCTGCGGTATATCATAAAGCCGGAGATACGCGAAGAACTGTTTTCCGCACTTGATCTTGCTCTGCTCGTTGCAAGGTCGGTGTCCACGGAGAAGATCACGGTGCGAATAAACGGGGAGATGCGCTCCGTGAATACGGACAACGTGATGTACATAGAAAACAATGTGCGCAATATGAAATATGTGCTCCGGGACGGAACGGTACTGCCCGGAAAGCGGCGCAACATCTCATTTGAGGACTATTTCGCGCCGTATCTTGCGTCGGGACGCTTTGTGCAGACTCATAAATCCTTTATTGTCAACGCGGACTACATACAGGCGCTCCGCCCGAACACCCTTGTGCTCAGAGGCGGGATACAGATACCGATAAGCCGCCGCCATACCGAGGAAGTCACAGAGGCTTACACACACGCACGCGGGTGATGAAACGCTGCTTCCTTTAGAACGGCTGTGTGTTTTTTCTGCTTTGCCGTGAGTTTGTAGTAATGTGATAAAAAAGCGGCATACTGTTGACATAAAATTAACGAATCGGTTACAAAGCAGGTTTCAGTTGACGGGAATTTTACAAAAAATATACAATTGTATCGCAAAAATACTTCAAAATGTAACCTAATGCTCAAAAAATGCCAAAAACAGGTATGGCTGTTTTATTAATTCTATATAAATTTAAGGGTTTTGTAAATTTTTTTTAAAAAAACACTTGCATTTTCCTGTGATATGATATATACTGTAATTACGGAAAGGGAAAACGACCTTTCTAAAGTATATAACCCTGAGGGGTTATAAATAAAAAATTTTTTAAAGGAGGAAAATACCATGATAAAGTATTTTCAGAAGCTCCGCGCTAAGAAGGGCTTCACACTCGTTGAGCTGATCGTTGTTATCGCTATCATCGGCGTACTTGCTGCGATCCTGATCCCGACCATGCTTGGTTACGTAACACAGTCCAAGGTTACATCCGCTAACTCGACTGCTGCTTCTATCAAGAATGAGATCGACGCATTCCTTACACAGTGCGACACTGTTAACAAGGGAATGAAGAAGGGTTCTGTAATGTCTATCCTTACAGTTACAGTTTCCGGCAGCAGCTGGACTGTAGCTAACGGTACTGATGCTTCCTTCAACGACAAGACAAACTGGGCAAGCAGCACAGTTGCAGCTACAGCAAACACAGGTTCCAAGGGCGCTACAAACCACTGTGAGGCTCTTGCTAAGGATCTTTGCGACCTCTTCCCTGAGATCCAGAACGCTCAGATCATAGCTTACCTCAGAGGCGGTAAGACATTCGGCGTTGTATATGTAAATGGCGTTTCCTCATTTACATCTCCTGTTACATGGGCAGCTGCTACTGATAACTGGCCTGATGGCGCTAAGTGGTCCAATGATACACAGGGTATCGCAACATCCGGTGATATCGTAGGTACAGCTCCTGTAATCCCGCTGGCAGCAACTGCTACTCTGTCCTTCTAATAGGTTCACGAGTGATTAGGAAAATTTAGCAAATTCTCCCTGACGGGATGTATATCTCGTCAGGGAATTTGTTATAAGAGACATATTATCTGTCAGAAGCCGTTTATGATTCTGAAACCTTAATATATATAATAACAACAATGAGATAATTGCAGGGCGATATCAGCACCCGCTGCGCGGACGCTGATATGACCCTTACGGTTTGGGGTCAGTTTACCTTCTTATGGAGGAGAGGGGGAATATATATGATCAGATATTTACAGAAACTCAAAAGGAAAAAGGGTTTCACGTTGGTAGAGTTAATTGTTGTAGTAGCAATAATAGGTGTTCTTACATCAATAATGGTACCAATGATTTTTCATTATGTTGAGGACGCGAAGATCGCAAGTGCCAATTTCTCTGCGTCAAACATCAAGAAAATGATAACGGCCTATCTTATGGAACTTGATATGGAAATGAAAGGTATGAAAAGAATACCTAATTCCATAGCGCAAATGATCTTTATGTGCAAGGACGGCAAATGGATCGTTAAAGCAGAGTGTAAGACGACAATCAACGGCAAAGCAGACAATGACGGTTCTATGACATTCTATGACCATAAGAACTGGTGGTTTCAGAACAAGAGCTTTTTGCTTCTTGACACTACAACAAAGAAAGACCCGAATCATCTGCTGGGTCTTACAAGAGTGGTAGCAGATGCTCTTGAGGATTGCAAGACCGGATTTGTTATGTGCTTTTTCCAGAGCGGGATCTGCAAAGGAGTTGTGTATGTTCCCGGCTGTGACTATGTGTGGCCGCAGACAAACTGGTCCGGAATACCCTCCGACCTGAAAACTGGCCGTAAAGAAGCGCGCCCTTGTGTCGTAAAGAGCAGATATGACGGCGGAGCTCCGTATATCAAGGAGCTGTCCCCGTGGCAGGGTGAATGGCCCAAAACAGCCGGAACCGATATCTGGAACGGCCGTGCGGGCTTGGATTATGACGGCTTCTGTGTCGGAACATCTCCGGTCATTGAATATGATGATAAGAAAACCAACAGCAGTAAATAAGTTCTGTCCTAAAGGTATTAAAGGCGCAGTGTTCTTATCCGCCGAGGCGGAAGCGGGAAACCGATAATTTTTTCTTTGAAACCGCTGCTCCTTTTATATAATATACTTAAAAGGAGGAATCACCTGATGATTTCCAAGGTAGCCCGGCTGCGGGCAAAAAAAGGCTTCACACTGATCGAGGCTGTAGTTGTCATTGCTATCATAGGCATTCTGGTTGCAATGATAATACCTTCACTTACCTATGATCAGAAGCCGGCACTCGGAAAAGCACTTGCCAAAGACGTATATTATACGGCTCAGGACGTGCTTTCAACCATTGAGATCACAAATCCGAAAGCTATCGAGAGCGGTGTAGTATGCTTCTATGCCCAGCTTGACAATTACGGCCATGTGGTCCCGGGACAATCGGGTATCTGTAATCCGGTCGTAGGCGGTGCAACCGCTGACGGCGCACGATATGCTGCTATCGCATACTCGACATTTGACACTCTCCTCACTATGGGAGGAAAGACGGACGAACAGAAAAAGATGTATTCAAAGATGCAGACTGCGCTTGATAAGTATGTGACCGATAAGGAAGG